>JAKCEC010000118.1 GCA_021841725.1 Actinomycetes bacterium
CCCACGCCCTGGTGGCGTTACGCGCCGAACGTCAGGGGATCGTGCTGTTGAAGAACGCGAACCAGGTGTTGCCCCTCGGTGCGACCTCGTCGGTGGCGCTCATCGGGGTCGACGCTAACGAAGGAATCATCTCGCGCGGCGGCGGTAGTTCGGCGGTGCACGCCTCCTCCCTGCAGACACCCCTGGCGGCCCTACGTCACTTGCTGACGCACGCGAGGGTGATCTATCGACCGGGCGGTCTCGACGGCCTCGAATTCGACCCGCTCAAGTCCGCCGACGTCCTCGCGGGCTCAGTCCCACCGGGTGAGGTGCGCAGCGCCGTCCTGCGCGCGATCCCCGGCACCGCCGACGTCGCACTGGCCTACGCCAAGGCGGTCACCCCCGCCGCGTTGACCGCGACGACGCCGGGCCACGGCGCGGGGTGGAGCAATTGGGACGTGACCTTCAAGGCGGAGAGGACGGGCACCTACGTGCTCGGCCTCGACGACTTCGGCGACACCTGGCTCTCGCTCAACTCGCGCGTGATCATCGCCGACCCCGGGCTCCACGGTCCCTACCCGCAGACCACGTCGGTCAGCCTCATCGCGGGACACAGTTACACGCTCCTCGCGCAGTGGTTCGCGCTCGGAAACGAGACCACGCCGCACTTCGGGATCGACTACGTCCAGCCCCAGATCGACGCGGCCGTCGCCGCGGCGCGGCGCGCCCACACCGCGGTCGTCTTCGCGGGCAACGTCCTCTCGGAGGGCGCGGACCTCAATTCGTTGTGGCTGCCGGGTAGCCTGAACGCTCTCATCAACGCCGTCGCGCAGGTGAATCCGCGCACGGTGGTCGTGTTGACGACCGGTGGTCCGGTGTTGATGCCGTGGCGGTCACGGGTCGCGGGCATCGTGGAGGCCTGGTACGGGGGCCAGATGGTGGCCCCGGCGTTGGCCCAGGTCTTGACCGGGGTGGTCGACCCCTCGGGACGGTTGCCGGTCAGCATCCCCGCGGCCCCGGGTCAGACACCCGCGGCGACGCCCGCGCAGTACCCCGGTCGCAACGGGGTGGTGCACTTCGGGGGTTTGAGCGACCTCGGCTACCGGTGGTACCAGGCCAACGGGGTGACCCCGGCCTTCCCCTTCGGCTTCGGACTGAGTTACACGCGCTTCGCGTGGTCGAACATCTCGATCAATCGGACGGGAAGTGGCGTCAACGTGGCACTACGGATCACCAACGTCGGGTCGCGTCCGGGGGTGGACGTGGCGCAGGTCTACGTGGCCTACCCCAGCGGTCTGGGCGAACCGCCCGAACAGTTGCGCGGCATCGGTCGCGTGGACTTGGCGCCGGGCGCGTCCCAGGACGTCGTCATCAACCTGCCGCGCGGTGCCTTCGCCTACGCCAACGGCCACTCGTGGGTGGTGTCGAACGACGTCTATCAGGTGAGTGTCGGGACC
The DNA here is from genome assembly GCA_021841725.1 of Actinomycetes bacterium. Lineage (GTDB taxonomy): Bacteria > Actinomycetota > Acidimicrobiia > Acidimicrobiales > RAAP-2 > RAAP-2. The sequence continues at coordinate 1,437 of JAKCEC010000118.1, forward strand.
AACTCGGCGAACCTGGTCGCCACCCAATCCCTCGGACTTAACTGAAGCCGACGCACCGGCGCGCGGCCAGGTCGTCCCTAAACTGGGGGGATGGCCCGCCCCTTTGACGTGAGTGCAGTAGAGAAGAAATGGCAAGCCCGCTGGCTGGACGAGGGGACCTACGAGGTCGACAACGACGACCCGCGCGAGCGTTTCTTCGCGCTGTGCATGTACCCCTACCCGTCGGGCACGGCGCACCAGGGCCACATCCGCAACTACACCTTCGGCGACCTCGTGGTGCGCTATCAGACCATGCGGGGCAAGGCGGTGCTGACGCCCTTCGGCTTCGACTCCTTCGGCCTGCCCGCCGAGAACGCGGCCATCAAGGCCGGCAGCCACCCGCGCCTCTTCACCGACGCGCGCATGGCCGAACTCAAGTCCTCGGTGCGCCGTCTGGGCGCCGTCTACGACTGGCGCCGCGAGGTCTTCAGTCACGACCCGCGCTACATGAAGTGGGCGCAGGCGATTTTCCTCGAGTTCTACCGGGCCGGCCTGGCCTACCGCGCCGAGGCCCCGGTCAATTGGTGCCCCGGGTGCGCGACCGTGCTGGCCAACGAGCAGGTCAACGCCGACGGCACCTGCGACCGGTCGGGGGACCTGGTCGAGCGCCGCAACCTCGAGCAGTGGTTCTTTAAGATCACCGACTACGCCGAGGAACTCCTGGGCGACCTCGACGCCCTGGAGTGGCCCGAACGGGTCAAGACGATGCAGCGCAACTGGATCGGGCGCAGCGAGGGCGTCGAATTCGACCTGCCCCTGGCCCAGGACCCGAGCCGCGCCCTGCGCGTCTTCACCACCCGGCCCGACACCGGCTTCGGGGTCACCTACGCGGTGGTGGCGCCCGAGCACCCGATGCTGGCCGACCTCGTGACCGACGACGAACGAGAGAACGTCGAGCGCTTGATCGAACGCGCCACGCAGGCCAGCGAACTCGAACGCACTGCCTCCTCCGACGCCGGGGCCGGCCTGGAGAAGCGCGGTGCCTTCACCGGTAGCTTCGTGATCAATCCCTTCAGCGGCGAGTCGGTCCCGGTCTACGTGGCCGACTACGTGCTCGGGACCTACGGCACCGGGGCCATCATGGCGGTGCCGGCCGAGGACGAGCGCGACTTCGCCTTCGCGCGCGTCCACGGGCTCCCCGTGGTACGAACCGTCGAGGCGCCCGCGGGCCACGGCGACGGTCCCTACGCGGGGGAGGGGCCCCACGTCAATTCGGGTTTCATGAACGGTCTAGACGTGGCCCGGGCGAAGGAGGCCGCCACGGCGTTCCTCGAGGAGACCGCGCACGGGGTGCGCACGGTGAACTACCGGCTCCGTGACTGGCTGGTCTCGCGTCAGCGCTTCTGGGGGTGCCCGATCCCCGTCGTGTACTGCGACGTCGACGGCATCGTGCCCGTCCCCTTCGATCAGTTGCCGGTGCTGGCGCCCGACGACGTGACGATGGACAAATCGGGACAGTCCCCGCTGGCGACCCACGACGCCTTCCGCAACACCACCTGTCCCACCTGCGGACGACCGGCCCGGCGCGAGGCCGACACCATGGACACCTTCACCGACTCCTCGTGGTACTTCCTGCGCTACGCCGACCCCTTCACCCCCGACCGGGCCTTCGACCCGGTCGAGGCGGCCAAGTGGATGCCGGTGGACCAGTACATCGGGGGCATCGAACACGCGATCCTGCACCTGCTCTACGCGCGCTTCTACCTCAAGGCCCTGGTCGACATCGGCCTGGCGCCGGGACTGCCGCGCGAGCCCTTCAAGCGACTCTTCACGCAGGGGATGATCCGTCTCGACGGGTCCAAGATGTCCAAGTCCAAGGGCAACCTCATCGCGCCCGAGAAGTACTACGACACGGTCGGCGCCGACGGTCTGCGACTGTTCCACCTCTTCGTCGGCCCGCCGGCCGACGACGTCGACTGGACCGCGCAGACCGAGGACATCATCGAGGGGTGCGCGCGCTTCCTCGACCGCATCTACCGACTCAGTCACTACGAGGAGTGCTACTTCCACGAGGATCGCACCGCCGAGGACGACGAGGTCGAGCGCGACGTGCACCGCACCATCGCCAAGGTCAGCGCCGACCTCGAGGCGTGGGGCTACAACACGGCGGTGGCGGCGCTGATGGAACTGCTCAATACCGTCTCGAAATGGGCTCGCCGCCCCGAGGGCGCGCATCGCGCGACGCTGGACGCGTCGCTGGACATCCTGTTACGACTGCTGGCGCCCATGGCGCCGCACGTCAGCGCCGAACTGTGGGAGCAGCGTCACCCCCACGAACCCGGCGTGCACCAACAGTCCTGGCCGGTGGCGGACCCGGCGCTGGTCGCGCACTCGCGCGTCGTCATGGTGGTGCAGGTCAACGGCAAGGTGCGCGCGCGTCTCGAGGTCGCGCCGGACGTGAGCGAGGCCGACGCCACGAGCGCCGCGCTCGCGAGCGAGGACGTGCGGCGGTTCCTCGCCGGCGCGACGCCCCAACGGGTGGTGGCGCGGCCCCCGCGGCTCGTCAACATCATCGTCTGATGGCGTCGGGCGCGTCGGTGAGCGTCGAACCACCGCGCTTCGACCGTCCCGAGGTCGAGGTGCGCGCCTCGACGCAACGTAAGAAGACGGGCGCCGCCCACTGGTCGGGCAGCCGGATCGTCGTCCAGATACCCGCGCGCCTCAAGGGTCGCGAACGCGCGCGCTTCGTCGACGAACTGGTCGAGCGTCTCTTGAGCCAGCGCCCCCAGAACGCGGCGGGCGACGTCTCCTTGGAGGAGCGCGCCCGCACGCTCGCCGAGCTCTACCTGGCGGGGGTCCGCGCGGTCTCGGTGCGTTGGGTGAGCAATCAGCACCGTCGCTGGGCCTCGTGCTCGCCGGCGACGCGCGAGATCCGCGTCTCGAGTCGCCTGCGCCAGTGCCCCGAGTGGGTCATCGACGCGGTCCTCGTGCACGAACTCGCGCACCTGATCGAAGCGGACCACTCCCCGGCGTTTCACGAGTTGGCCAACCGCCACCCGCGCCAGGCGGAGTGTGCGCTCTTCCTCGACGGTTACGCCCTGGGATTGGGGCTACGCATCGAGGGCAACGACGTCAGCGCCGACGTGGCGCGCGACGTGGTGAGCTGAGAGTCTCAGCCCTCGCCGCGCAGGAAGCGCTCGAGCTCCGCGGCCAATTCGTCCCCGCTGGGGACGTCGTCGCCCAGGGAGTTCCCCTCGTTCTCGTCGGTGACCTCTTCGAGCTGTTCGACCATGGAGGAATGTTCGGGGTTATTGGTCACGAGGTCGTCGACGCGCAGTCGTGCCTCGTCGGCGGCCGCGCGCAGCGAACTGGCGTCCAGCGTCAGACCGGCGATCCGCGCGAGGCCCTCGATGAGGGACGCCGCCGCCTGGGGGTAGGGCATGGAGGCGACGTAGTGCGGCACGCGCGCCCACAGGGTGAGCACGTCGACGTCGACGTCGGCGAAGCCCAGTTCGAGTGCCGAGGAGATACCAGCCGGTACCTCGAGT
>JAKCEC010000119.1 GCA_021841725.1 Actinomycetes bacterium
GCGCACGATGCGCCGCGGTGAGGGCCGCGTCGCCTCGCGTTGCGCCATCGCGTGGGCGTGCTCACGGCGGTGGCGCAGGGCGTCCACCCCCAAGTACAACAGATAGCACCCTCCCGCGAGTTGCAACACGACGGAGAACATGCGCGAGTGCGCCAGGAGCGGTCCGAGACCGAACGCCACGACCATCGATAACAACAGCGTGCCCAGACTGTTGCCCAACACGGTGAGGATCGCCACCGTACGTCCCCAGGCCACGCCGCGCGCCAGGGTGAAGAGAACGCTGGGTCCCGGCACCATGATGATCAGGATCGAGGCCACGAAGAATTGCGTGAGGTGCGAACCGCCGATCAACGGGCGCTCCATCGCACGAGGCGCTCGAGCGCCTGCAGACTGGTCCCGATGGCGAAGCCAATCGTGGCCGCGAAGAAGGCCGTGCCCACCCCGACGACGCCGCCCATCAACCACCCGACGACCAGTACGGCGACTTCGAGGCTCAGCCGCACGTAGACGACGCTGACGTGCAAGCGTCGATGCAGACTGGTCATGAGACCGTCGCGCGGTCCCGGGCCGAGTCCCGTGGTGAGGTAGAGCGCGCTGCCGATGCCGATCGCCACCACGCCCGAAACCATCAACACGGCCCGCCACCCCGCGCTGGACGGGGTGCTCACGTGCGCGGCGGTGACGTCCAGTGCGGCGGCGATGATGACCAAGTTGGCGAGGGTGCCAAAGCCCGGCCGCTCGCCCAGCGGCCACCAGGCCAACAACACCACGCACGAGATGGCGACCGTCGACCAGCCGATCGACACCCCTAATCGGTGGGCCAGACCCTGTGCGAAGACTGTCCAGGGCGTCGCACCCCAGTGCGAGGCGATGAGGAGCCCCTCACCGATCCCGAACAGGATCAATCCCGCTAGGAGGGGCGTAATCATCCGGGGGCGCAGCGACCAGGTACTGGTGGCCCGCCAGGGGGTGTCGGGAATGCGGTGGCTCAGCGATGGCACCAAACAAGGCTACCGGTCGCCGCGGGGGCGACCGGTAGCCGTGATGCGCCGAGAAAACTCAGTGGTGGTGTCGCTGCGTGTGGTCGCGGTGCTGTTCGAACGCCTCGCGGTAGATGTCGTTGGAGCGGGCGCCGATCCAGACGGTCGTCGCCGTGATCGATTGGGTCACCCCCGACATCGCCGGTCCCATCGCGCTGATGACGTCGCCCGTTCGAATCACGCCCAGACTCGCGGCGTGTCCGTCGCGCCGGAACTGGGTGCTACTGGTGACGTTGACCGTCAGGGGCGTACCGTAGAGTCCCGTCACGGAGATCACGTCACCCGCGAGGGCGCTCACGCGCCCCACGATGACCATATTGCGCACGGTGACAATCAGGGCGAGCGTCGGCGCCGACGCGTTCGCGCCGACCAGCACGATGTCGCCCACGTTCACGGCCGCGAGGGTGGCCACCCGTCGCCCCGAGAAGTACATCGTGGAACCGGTCAGGGTGAAGTTCATCGGTGCCGCCCCGGTGGTGAGGGGCTGCACGCCGAGCGTGGAACCGACGACGGCGGTCACGCTACCGAGTGTAAAGTCCGTGGCCGGCGCGGAGATGTGCACGACGCTCGCGGTGAGTGGCGTGCCACTGGCCGTCAGTTCGACGCGCGAGCCGACCAGGAGATTGGCGACCGAGGCCGAGGTCCCCAACTGGAAGTATCGCGTGGTCGCCACGAGGGCCACCGTGACGGGCACCCTCCACTCCTCGCGGGGTCGCACCGTGACCGACGTCGGGGTACCGCTCGCGGGGTAGAGCGCGGTGACGGTTCCCGAGACGCTGATGGGTCGGGGGACGGCGATGTTCACCGCACTCGCGACGGCGGGGGATCCCGACATTGTGACGCGAACCAGGGATCCGAGGCTCAGGGCGTTCACCGACACCGTCGCCGCACCCTGCGTGTAGGTCGTCGTCGGCGACAGTTGGACGGTAACGGTGCCCCGGTGCCGTCCCACGAGAGACAGACTCATCGAGGTCGGCGTACCAGTGGTGGGGTTCAGCGCGCTCACCGTCGCGACGACGGTAATCGGTCGCGGGACCGCAATGTAGACGACGTTGGCGGTCAAGGGCGTGCCACTGCCCACGACGCGCACCTGGGCACCCAACGCCAGTGACGTCACCGTGGTGACGCGGGCGCCCCAGTAGTACACGGTGGCCGCGTTCAGCGCCACGGTGACCGGGGCACCGGAAGAATCACGGGGCTGCATCGCGAAAGAGGTGGGTACCCCACTGGCCGGAGTGAGCGCCGTGACGACGCCGCTCACGACCACGGGGTTCGGGAGCAGGAATTGCACGGTGAGGGCGCTGGAGGGGTTACCGCCCATGGTCACGCGAACGGGGACCCCGGTGGCCAGGGCCGTGACGTTGAGCGTGGCGCCCGCCTTGAGGTACACCGTGCTCGCGAGGAGCGGAATATTCTCGGTGGGCCGTGCGAGATTGAAGGGTTGCAACACGAGGGACGTCGGAGTTCCCGTGGCCGGCAACAGAGCCGAGATGGTCCCCTGCACCACGACCGTGGTGGCGTCACTCGTATGCGCGACGACACTCGCCATCGCCGCCGCGGGGGTGGCGACGACACTCGCGACGCTCAGTGCCACGACGGCACCGAACCTCATGAACCTGGGGGTTGGTGTGGACATGGTTCCTCGATTCCTCGTCATTACCATCACGTCTCGAGGCTACGGACCCAATTTGAGAAACGGTTGTCAAGGGCGTTACAACCGTCGTCACAGACTTAATTTCGCCGGGGTTGCCCCTGTGAAGGTGGTGTGAGACGTCTCGGGAGGGGTTAACACCGACGACGAAGGTGGGTGCCGCGCCGTACGCCATCCGGGCGCCGTGTCACAATGTGCGAGGGCGCCTCGGCCCGGACGGCGCAGGTGCACCGTGCTCGACGCCGTCGAGAAGGAGTGACGTGATACCTCTCGTGAGTGCACAGATCATGCGGGAGTGTGACGCCCGCGCCGTGCAACGCTGGGGTCAGGGGGCGTTGGTACGGGCGGCGGGGGTCAGCGTGGCGCGAGAGGCGCATCGCCTGTTGGGCAGCCTCTACGCCCGGCGCGTCGCGGTGGTCGTGGGTCCCGGGCTCAACGGGGCCGACGGACGAGTCGCCGCGCAGACTCTCATCGCTCGGGGCTGTCGCGTCGACGTGGTGGAAGTGGCCCGCCAACCCCTCGAGCTTCGCGGCTACGACCTCGTCATCGACGCGGCCTTCGGGCTCGGTTGCTCACGACCCTACGTCGCCCCCGCGATCGCGGGATCAACCAGCGTTCTCGCCGTCGACCTCCCCTCGGGGGTCGACGCGGACACCGGTGACCTGCTCGGCCGGCCCCTACGAGCCGACGTCACGCTGGCGCTCGGGGCACTCAAAGTCGCCCATCTCGACGGCGAGGCCGCCCGTTATTGCGGCGAGCTGCGCTTCGCGTCCCTCGGCATCGAGACGCCAAGCGACGACGGCCTCGTCACCGACGACGACCTGACGTGCTTCGTCCGCGGCGACTTCGACGACCACAAGTGGGCGCACGCCGTGACGATCTTGGCCGGTAGTCCCCTGATGGGTGGCGCCGCGGTTCTGTCGTGCGCGGGTGCCCTCAGTGCCGGCGCGTCCATGATCCAACTCGAGACCCGCGGGGAGTCCCTCGACCCGAGCGGGCTGGCGCCCGAGGTGGTGCGCACGAGCGATAGTGGCGTCGATGCGCGCAGTCGGTGCGTGGTGGCGGGCCCGGGGCTGGGCCCCGACGCCCCGTCGTGGCTGCGAGATCGACTCGATGACACGTCCGTCGCGACGGTACTCGACGCCGACGCGTTGACGCCCGCCACGGTGTCGCTCGGGCGGCGGGCCCCGCGAGTACTGACCCCGCACGCGGGTGAATTCACGAGAATCGGTGGCGCCGCGGTGGGCGCGCGACGCCTCGTCGCCACTCGCGATCTGGCGCGCGCCACGGAATGCGTCGTGCTCCTCAAGGGTCCCACCACCATCGTGGCCGACCCCGACGGACGAGTTCGGATCGTCAACGTCGGCACGCCCGCCCTCGCCACGGCCGGGTCGGGTGACGTATTGGCGGGCATGATCGGCGCGGCAATCGCGCGTGGTCACGAGCCCTTCCTGGCCGCCGCCCTCAGCGCCCACCTGCACGCGCTGGCGGGACGTACGCTGCGCCCCTACGAGAGCGCGGGAGCGATACCCTCGGCCGTCACCGCCGTCTTATCGGCACTCAGAACCTGATGGCGTCCGCGCGCTTCCACGGTCTGACACTCTACGCACGTAACCCTGGCGAGTTAATAGGTAACGATGAACTGATTTAGGAAGTCACCAGGTGGATCTCAGGCGATTCGTCCGGTTCAATTTCGTGGACCACCACTCGCACATTATGGACCGGCTCCCAGCACTTCTGGGATAAAACATCACTGGGCCCCTCCATTTCCTCTCGTGACCTCCTTCATTGAAGCTCCACGATTGGGCCTCCCCGATATAAGGAAGTACGAAGTGACGACCGTTCGAGTCTGATGAGATTTCCCTCGAAACCCATATTGCACTTCGTTGGTCAGCCTCGATCGGTTGTCACCAGTACACCGGCTCCGTGGCAAATGGCGGTAGCGATCACCGGGGCCTCGGGCAATTGAAGTTTCTCGCCGTGACGAGCTCGTAATCTCGCTGCCACCACGGCGGTTTCAAAATCGATTTCGGCTACCACGAGCGAGAGACGCTCGATGAACTCGCGATTTGCTGTG
>JAKCEC010000120.1 GCA_021841725.1 Actinomycetes bacterium
AGTCCCGTGGCGACGACGCGAGAACGAGGCGGGGTCGTCACCGTCTCGTGGACGCCGCCGCTCACGGGTTACCCGTCGCGACGGGGTCGTCACGGTGCGCCAGCGCGCGCGCGGGCCCGTTCAGCCAGTCGCGCAGGGCCTGGGTCGCGCGGCAATCGTCCTCGTTGTACTCCAGGATGCGTCGGCGCCACTCGTCGGCGTCGCCGCCGGCGCGCGCGGCCTCGAACCAGCGCATGGAGGCCTCCCCGCTGGGGTTCTCGTCGCGCCAGTCGAAACCGGCCGCGCGGGCCAACACCTTGAGTCCGAGGGGCCCGTCGGTCTGGATCTGGGCCTTGGCGCAGTCGTGCAGGTCGATCCACTGCGCGGGGCGATGCGCGCGAAAGGCGTCGAGGTCGGCGCGCGTGGGCCCGGCCGCGAGCGGGGGGTCGACCGCTCGGTTCATGGCGCCGTCCTCGGCCTGGGCCCAGAAGCAGTACGCGGCGAAGCCGAGACCGCGCGCCGCGCAGTGCGCGCGCAACTCCGAGAACCAGCCCCAGAAGTCCGCGAAGATACGCGCTTCACTCGCGTGGCTCACCTCGTCCCACTCGACGAAGGAGCGATACCCCGTGGGTATCCCCTCGACGTGCGCCGCCGCGCGCACGCTCGCCCCCCAGAGATAGGTGTGGTCGGCGTAGCTCTCCATGTCGACGTCGACTTCGACGTCGGCGCTCGCGCAGCCCACGGCGCTCGCCTCGACGACGCGCAGGAGAGAGCCGGTGACGTGCACGCGCGCGCGATAGATCAGGTGGTCGAGTCGCTCGATGGCGAGGCCGAGCACCGCCTCGCGAGAACTCGAGTCGGTGCTGGTGCGCCGCGCGAGCCGGGCCCGCTGGGGATCGAGCCGGGCGAGGTCGTGGCGGGTGTGCACGTCGAACTCGTGCAGGAGACGCTGTTGCTCGAAGTTCGTGTAGTGGGTGAGTGAGACGTCGTCGCGCCCCTCGAGTTGGTCGCGACAGTGCCCGCGGAACACGCAGTCCTCGCACTCGCGGTGCCAGTAGGGCGAGGTGGGGAAGTCGGCTCCGCCCTCGCGCCACGCGTCGTGGGCGTCGAGCAGGGCGAGACGCTCCTGGTAGAGGGCGTCGTAGGTGGCGAGATTGAAACGGACGTGCTGGGTGGTGTTCAATTCGAGCCACCACACGTGACGCTGGCGGTCGACGAGGGCGACGCGGGCGCGGTCGTCGCCGACGCCCAGGGCCTGGAGGGTCCGCGTGGCGTGGGCCAACCCGATACCGGCGCGCGTCAGGGAGAGGGTCGGGCGCACGCAGACCCCCTCACGAGGCTGCGCGTGCGCCGGCGCGACGTGGTCCAGGTCGGTCACCAGGAGTCGACGCGTCGTCGAGGTCTCGACGACCTCTGAATTCTTGACCACGAGGGGGGCGTAGGTGAAGCGGTCGTCACGGCGGCCCACGCGCACGAGGACGTGAGCCGCCGCCCGCCGCCGGCCGGCCTCGTCGTCGGGGAGTCGCGGCGACACGATGAGGGGGACCCCGAGGTCGATGGCGTCACGGGTCTCTTCGAGTGACGAGACCCGCGTCGACGCCTCGTCGCTCGCGAGCGCGGTGAGCACGGCCTCACGGAACTCCTCGGCCAGGTGGCGACGGTGCTCCATCTCGTCGGTGGCCCTCGCGCGGACCAGCGGGTAGGGGGCGCCGCGCGAGAGGCTCACCCGGTGTCGACACGACAGAATTTCGTCGCCGCGAAGGGGGGAACTCACGATGAAAGACTAGGGGCGTTTGGGTCGCCCTCGCGGTGGCCGGCGCACCCTCGCGTGAACGCGGACCCCGCCGCGGGGGTGCGCACGCGCCGCGACGGGGGGCACGACCGATGACGCGCCGCGCACACCGTGTTGTCACGACGGAGATATTTCGTAGGGCGCAAATTGACAAAATGGACTCAAATACGGCCACGCGTAGCAGTACGGCGTGAGAAATTGTCCCAGAATATAGACACCGTGACCATGAAGTTTCGTAAGATGATGCGGTGGCGTTCGCTCGTAAGAAAAATAAGGATTCCGGTGGCGCACCGACGCCGCCGCCCGACGCGCTGACGCCGGAGCCGGCGTTGGTCGCGAGCGCCGCGGCGCCGACCGCGGCGGCGACGGACCCGGTCGCCTCGTCCGCCCCGGGTGCGCCGAAAGCGGCAATGCCGCCCGTGGCGGTCCCGACGTTGAGCGGGTCGAACAAGCGTCTGGGCGAGCAACTCATCGGAAGTCGACTCATCACCCCCGCGCAACTCGAGGCCGCCCTCGCGGCGCAAGAGGCGTCGGGTGAACGCCTGGGCGAGACGCTGGTTCGTCAGGGTGTCTTGTCCGAGCAGGCACTGGTGCACGCGTTGGCGGCGTTCTTCGGCTTCGACGTGGCCAACCTTCGTCGAGACAACGTCGACCCCGCCACGCTGAACATGGTGACCGAGGAGGTGGCGCGCCAGTACATGGTCGTGCCGATCCGCATGAACGGCACCCAGCTCGAGGTGGCGGTGGCCGAGCCCAGCGAGGACCTGCGCAAGGCGCTGAGTGAGCTGGTGGGACACTCGGTGGCGCTGCGCATCGCGCCGCTGAGCGACATCCGCTGGGCGATTGACTCGCACTACCAGGCGATCGGTACGGTGGGCAAGCTGGTGCAGGCCTTCGAGTCCGTCGAGGGGTCGCGTCGGCGGGCCGTCGAGACCTCGTCCGAGGAGGTCAGTGTCGGTGACGACGCGCCCGTCGTGCAGGTGGTGGACCGGATCCTGACCCAGGCGATGCGCGACCGGGCGTCGGACGTGCACATTGAGCCCTCCGAGGGCGTGGTGCGGGTGCGCTACCGCATCGACGGGGCCCTCAAGGAGATCCTGACGTTGCCCGGGGCCATCGGTCCGGGACTGGTGAGCCGCATCAAGATCATGGCCAACATGAACATCGTCGAGCGCCGCCGCCCCCAGGACGGACAGCTCACGATCGTCATCGACGGCATCGAGGTCGACGTGCGCGTCGCCACCGCCGCGACGATCATGGGCGAGAGCTGCGTGATGCGCATCTTGGACAAGACCCGTTCGGTGCTGCGCCTCAACGACCTGGGGATGCCCACCGACACGCACCTGGCGTACTCCAAGATGGTGCGCTCACCCTTCGGCATGGTCATCTGCGCCGGGCCGACGGGCAGCGGAAAGACGACGACGCTGTACGCCACGTTGAGCGAGGTGTCCAACCCGACCCTGAACGTGATGACGATCGAGGACCCGGTCGAGTACGTCTTTCCCTCGATCAACCAGATCCAGACCAACGACCAGGCGGGCATCACCTTCGCCACGGGGCTCAAGTCGATCCTGCGCCAGGACCCCGACGTGATCCTGGTCGGCGAGATCCGTGACGTCGAGACCACGCGCGTGGCCGTGCAATCGGCGTTGACGGGTCACTTCGTCGTCTCCTCGCTGCACGCCACCGACTCGGTGTCGGCGCTGCACCGCTTCCTCGACATGGGGATCGAGTCGTTCCTGATCGCCTCCTCGGTCCTGGGCGTGGTGGGCCAGCGTCTCCTTCGACGCATCTGCCCCTCGTGCAAGTCCGTCTACACGCCGACGCCGGAGGAACTGGACTTCTACCACGACGGTGGCGGCACGCAGTCCGACGGCTTCTTTCAGGGGACCGGGTGCAACTTCTGCAGTCACACCGGCTACAAGGATCGCATCGGCGTGTACGAACTCTTGATCATGACCCCCGAGTTGCGCCGCCTGGTCGTGGGATGGGCCACGCAGGAGGAACTTCGTTCGATGGCCGTACGCCAAGGGATGCGCACCATGCGTCAAGAGGCGATCGGTCTCGTCGACCAGGGCATCACGACCATCGAAGAGGTGATTCGGAGCATGTACACACTATGAAACTCACCCTCACGAAGAACAAGCCGGACACCCCGGCGGCGCGCGCCCCGAAGAAGGTGGTCACTCGTCGCTACCGCTACGACGCCTTCGACCTCGAGGGCAAGCGCGTGTCGGGCACCGAATCGGCGATCTCCTCGGGGGCGGTGCACTTAGCGCTGCTCGAACGGGGCTTTCAGCCGCTCGAGGTCACCGAGAAGAAGAGCATCCTGCAATTCGAGGTCACCAAGAAGAAGGTCCCGCGCAAGGACGTCATGAACTTCACGCGCCAGTTGGCCGTCTTCATTCGCTCCGGTATCCCGATCATGGAGGCGCTCGAGGTCATCGTCGAAGAGACGCCGAACAAACTGCTGAACGGCATCATCAGCCAGATGGTGGACGACCTGCGCGCCGGTGACACCTTCGCGACCGCGGCGTCGACGCACCCGGAAGCCTTCCCGGCCTTCTACGTGGGCATCCTGGAGTCGGCGGAGTTGACGGGAAACCTCGACGGGGTCCTGAACCAATTGGCCGACTACATCGAGCGCGACGTGAAGGCGCGCGGGCGAATCTCGGCGGCCCTGGTCTATCCGGCGGTGGTCTCGGCCATGTCGGTGGTCACGGTCATCGTCCTGGGTGTCTTCGTGCTGCCGCGCTTCGTGGTCTTCTTTAAGTCCCTCAACGCCAAGTTGCCGTTGCCCACGCGCATGCTGTTGAACACCTCGAATTTCATGAGCACGTACTGGTACATCATCGCGACGGTGGTAATCGCGTTGGTGGCGGCGTTCGTCTCCATGCGGCGTTCGACCAAGGGTCGCGCGCGACTGGACCAGTTGCTGTTGAAGTTGCCGTTGCTGGGCGACCTCACGCAGACGGCGATCCTGGAGCGCGTG
>JAKCEC010000121.1 GCA_021841725.1 Actinomycetes bacterium
CCCGCTTCCTGCACGTCGAGCCAGTCGAGGAACTTGCCCGTCAAGAATCCCGTTAGTGAGTGTTCGGCGGGCCGCTCCGATTCGCCGCGCAGGGCCGGCGCCCAGCCCAGGGGGACGTCGTAACCCCGCTCGCGCAGGTACTCGACCCACGTGACCTGACTCTCGGGGAGGTAGTGGCCCACGGCGAATCCGGGCAGGATGCCGTCGTAGCGGTCGAGACGGGGGTCGTCACGACCGTGCGCGCGCGACGGGTCCAGTCCTTGATCGGTGTAGCCGAACAGCGTGGGCCGATACCCCGCCCGGCGAGCGAGGCGCGCCACGTTGTCGAAGCGGTCCTCCAGGGGGGAACCGTTGGCCACCACGCGGTTGTTCATCTGGTAAGTCCCGGTGTAGAGCGCGGCGCGCCCCGGCGCGCAGGGCGCGGCCTGCGAGTAGTGCCGCGCGAGACGAACGCCCAGGGCGGCGAGTCGGTCCAACGTGGGGGTCTTGACCACGGGGTGACCCGACGCACCGTAGGAATCGCCGCGGAATTGATCCAGGGTGATGAAGAGTACGTTCACGCAGTCACTACCTCGGTCGCGTCGGGGATGACGATGCGAGCGATGATACCGAATGACCCCCGTGACGAGCGCGTGACATTGCGTCATCGCGTCGGGCCCTCCACCCCGCCGTGGTGAGCGGTGCGGGCGCCCCGCTCGCGCGAGTGCGTCGACCCAATCACGGGGCGCGGGACGCGGGCGTTGAACACACCCCTGACTCTCGTGAGAATCTTCGTCCGCGGCGTCGCGCCGGTGTTCGCACTCCGATCGTCCACCGGTCGCACGCCGACGCACCGCGGTCGCGCGACGTCTCGTACCCGTCACGTCAGCCCATCTCATCACTTATTTAGATGGTAGATATCGTCTCTATTTCAAAAATAGATGACACGAACACCCTCGCAGGACGGCAAGGTGGACGTATGAAATCAAACCCCTTTTCCAAGTTCCAAGAAATTCTGGCCAAGGACGACGCTGATTCCAACGAAGTGATCGCCCGCGAAATGCTGGCCGAAGGTCTCTCGGGCAGCGCCGACGAGGACACGCGCATGCTCAACGCGCGCCTCGACCACCACCACTTCAGCACGCACTCGCGTCAGCGTCACCAGTCACGCAACCTGGTCGGCTGATCTGATCCCCCGTGAACCGCCCACGGGCTCTTCACGGGGGATCAGTGGGCCCGCGCCACGCGTTCGACCGCCTCCGCGACCGCTTTGGACACGCGCGGATTGAACACCGTCGGAATGATGTACTCGACGGAGAGTTCAGAATCGTGCACGATGTCGGCAATGGCGTGGGCGGCGGCCAGTTCCACCTCTTCGGTGACGCGCGACGCACCCGCGTCCAGCAGTCCGCGAAAGATGCCGGGGAACGCTAAGACGTTATTGATTTGATTGGGTTCGTCACTACGTCCCGTGGCCACGATCGTTGCGTGGCGGCGAGCGATCGCCGGATCGATCTCGGGTGATGGATTCGCTAGTGCGAACACGATGGCGTGGGGCGCCATGGACGCGACTTCCTGCTCCGTGATCAAGTCCGGTCCGGACACCCCGATGAAGACGTCGGCGCCGCGCAGGGCGTCACCGATCGTCCCACGAATCTTCTGGTGATTCGTATTCTTGGCCAACCACAGCCGGTCGGCGTCCAGGCGAACGTCGTTCTCGTCCAGGATGCCGCGACTATTGACACCGACGATGTCGCCCACCCCTTCCGCCATCAACAGTTTGGCGATGGCGACGCCCGCGGCACCCACGCCCAAGAGGGCGACGCGCACTTGGGTGATGTCCTTCTTCACCAGCCGCAACGCGTTGATCAAGGCGGCGAACACCACGATCGCCGTTCCGTGCTGGTCATCGTGGAAGACCGGGATGTCGAGCAAGTCCCGTAGCCGCGCTTCGATCTCGAAGCACCGCGGCGCCGAGATGTCCTCGAGGTTGATCCCGCCGTACACGGGGGCGATGCACTGCACGATGCGCACGATCTCGTCGACGTCCTGGGTCGCCAGGCAGACGGGCCAGGCGTCCACGTTCGCGAACTGCTTGAAGAGGAGGGCCTTGCCCTCCATGACGGGCAGCGCCGCTTCAGGCCCGATATTGCCGAGTCCGAGGACGGCCGATCCGTCCGTCACCACCGCCACGGTATTGCGCTTGATGGTGAGATTACGCACCTTCGAGGGATCGTCGGCAATGGCCTGTGAGATGCGCGCCACCCCCGGCGTGTACGCCATCGAAAGGTCGTCACGACTCTTCAGCGTGACCTTCGGCGCGATGCCGATGGTACCCCCCAGGTGCATCAAGAACGTCCGGTCGCTCATCACCTTGACCGCGGCACCCTCCACGGCGTCGACGGCCGCCTTGAGTCGCTCGGCGTGGTCGTCGTCGGACGCGTTGCACGTCAAGTCGACGATCATTTTGCCCTCGATCGGCTCGGCCACGTCGAGCGCCGTCACCAACCCCCCCGCATCGCTGACGGCGCGCGATACGCTCGCCAGGGCGGTGGCGTCGTCGAGCGATACCCGCATGGTCACTGAATACGAAGCACTGGGCTGACTCACTACAAACCTCTTCTCGAAAGACACCGCGCACTTTGACGCGCCACGACCACCACCGGTGGCCCCCTGCCACGATACCGAGGACCGCGGACCCCCCGCGATTATTCCCCAGGCCCTTGGTCCTCGACCCGACGTCGACGTGATCTTTCGCGCCGTTTCTTACGCCCCGACGGTGCGATGAGCGTTCGTCGTCGTGGAATGGCCGCAGTGCGCGACCTCATCACGGGTCTCCCCTGTATTTCCGGAATTTCACACTGCCAGAGTTCGCCCCGTTCGGGTACCGAACTCACGTAGGGGCCGCGCGAACACGAGATGCCGTCAGGTTGCCCCACTCGTGCGACTCCTCAATCGCGATACCGTCGTATGCCGCGGAGGCGACGCCTCTCTCGCCTGCTCGGTGGGCTGCCACGAGTGCGCCGAGCGACTCGTCGGAGAGGTCCGCATCGTTGAGATCTTTGCTGAGTCGTCGGGCCCTCTCCAGGAGTTCGCCATCGACCGTGGTGCTTCTCGCACCCTTCTCATTCCAGGATTGTAGGCTTATCCGCCAGTTCCGGCGAGCCGCGCGTCCTCTCAACCTGGGTAACGATCTCGAACAGGTGGAGATCGAAGAGCCCCACAATGCCTCAGAACGAGACGCCGGACAGTACGGCCCAGGATTTCTCTGGGCCATCGACGTATTTAGTGACTACTTGGTGGCGGGGGGGCTCTCGGAGCATCGGTCGTGAGACTTGATATCTCGATCAAATTCCTGATTGTGCCCTTTGCACACCCGCCTTGCACAGGGGGTTGCAGACCCGTCACCGTTAACTTTGGGCGTTACCAGTCCACCAACGTCCTGTGTCATTTCCGCACACTAGCCAAGCCCTGTCACTTGTCCGGGCTCGACCGAGAAATTCCTCTCCCGATTCAATGTTGAACGATGTCTTCCGGAGTCATTTACGTGAACGTCAGTCTCAATCGTTGACGTGGTCACCCCACGTGGCCGGACCTTGCGTGATTGAGATGTGGGTCATGAGGTGGTCGTGAGAGGCACCATGCCAGTGCTCCTCACCGCTTCGCGTCAGGTACACGTCGCCTGAACGGATTTCTACGACTTCTTCACCTCGAGATTGAACACGGCCGACTCCATCGACGACGTACAGCGTCTGACCGCCCTCGTGGGAGTGCCAGGCAGTCCGAGCACCCGGCGCGAAATGAACCTCGGCAACACTGACGGTGGAGTCCTCAGTCGGTTCTACGATGCCATTGATCCACACGTCGCCCGTGAACCACTCAACTGGCCCCTTGACGGCTGCCTTGTTGTTCTGCATTCCCATGGCCTCACCACCTCCCTACGGCCTATCGACCGTCTCGTCATTTCGGTCACGCGAGGATGTTGTCGTCCAACTGACGAGCAAGTCCAGCGCCTGCTGGGAAGGACTGCCCGGCTCGGCGCTGTAGACGAGGATTCGCTGCCCGACGTCGCCCGGCAGATCCAGTGCCTCGTAGTCGAGGATGACGGTG
This sequence comes from Actinomycetes bacterium, assembly GCA_021841725.1. Classification (GTDB taxonomy): domain Bacteria; phylum Actinomycetota; class Acidimicrobiia; order Acidimicrobiales; family RAAP-2; genus RAAP-2. Next base: position 4,090 of record JAKCEC010000121.1, read on the forward strand.
CCGACTACGGGGTGATGAAGTGTCTTGGTACCGGTTCGGTGGAACTTCACGTTGTGCGTCGCCCAGCGCACGCCGAATTCCTGGCTTTGGGTGGAGAGTTCGCCGATGAGTTGGGACAATTCCTTGTCGTACGGGTCGCGACCGGCTTCAGCCCGAAGAATCGCGACGGCGTCATTGGCGATTGCCCCCCAATCGGGGAAAAAACTGACGGCGTCGGGTTCTAGGAAGAGAAATCTCGCCATGTTGGCAGTTCCGACAACGCTATCGAATACCGGAGCGTAGAGGGCCCGACCCAGGGTATTCGCAGCGAGCAGGTCCAGGCGGCCGTTGCGCACGTACGCCGGTGCAATCATCGAATCGAGAATCCGTTGCACGACCGGACGCACTCGCTCCTGCGACGGCCGACGTCGTGTGGGCCGCCGCGTTGCGTTGGCCGAGCGAACCAGATCGAGGAGATGGGCGCGCTCCGCCTCATCGAGTTGGAGTGCACGTACCACTCCCTCGATCACGTCATCGGAGGCACCAGCGGCATTGCCACGCTCGAAACGGGTGTAGTACTCGACGCTGATACCCGCGAGCATCGCTACCTCCTCTCGTCGTAGCCCCGTCACCCGTCGATTCCTGCCGTACGCGGTGAGACCGGCCCGCTCCGGAGCATTCACGGCCCG
>JAKCEC010000122.1 GCA_021841725.1 Actinomycetes bacterium
CCACGCTCCTGCGCTGGCACGTCGGGTCCCAAGACCCCCCGGCGCGATACGGTCAGGTGCCGGCCGACGCCGGGGCCTCCATCGACTGGCCCAACGAGGGTCCCGCGGGCGTCGTGGCCGTCTTCAACGGCGGCTTCAAGGTCGGGGCCCACGCGGGGGGGTCCATGGTCGACGGCGTGACCCTGTCGCCCATGGTTTCGGGCGATATGACCATCGCGATTGACGCCGCGGGCCACTGGAAGATGGGGATGTGGGCGCCGGGTTTCCCGGGCGCGCGCTTCCACGCCATCGCCCTGCGCCAGAACCTGATGCCCCTGGTGGCGAACGCACGCCTGACGAGCGCGGCGCGTTCGAGTGACGAATACATCTGGGGCGACCCGCTGAACAATCAGCCCCTCCAGCCGCGGTCGGCCCTCGGGATCGACGTGCGCGGCAACCTCGTCTACGTGGCCACGATGTCCGCCGTCTCGCCGACGGCCATCGGTGACGCCCTGCTCGCGGCGGGCGCGGTCGAGGGCATGGAACTCGACATCAACCCGTACTGGCCGGTGCTGGGCGCGCCCTTTCAGGTCCTGCACGCGCCGGGGGGCTACCCCGTGCAGATCCCGAATTCTGAGCACAACCCCACCATGTACAACACCGGGTGGGAGAGGGATTTCTTCGTGGGTCTGGCCGAGCCCGACGCGTGGAACTGCCACTGGACGAGCCCGGGCCTGCGCGCTCCCGTGCGCAGCGCCCAACCCCAACCGCTGACCGACTCGTGCGCCCCGGCGCCGCTCGCCCCACCCGCCTCGAGATAGTCCCCGTGCGTAGCATGGGGGGATGAGCGCCCCGGACCCCCACTGGCCCTCCGCCTCGTCGCTGCTGGTGGACGGCGACGGACCCGTCGAACGCTCCCACGGCATGGTGTCGCTGCTGGGCGCGCACACGTACGCGACGTCACTCACCCCGCGCTCGGACCGCTCCACCCCGGCGGCGGTGCGCGCGGCGTTGTCGCGGTACTCGACCTGGTCCTTCGAGGACCAGGTCGACCTGGCCGACGCGATCCTCGTACACGACCGCGGCGACATCACCCAACCCGACACCGACGAGGGGCGAGCGACGCTGGACTCCACCCTCGACACCCTCTTCGCTAATTTCTGGATCCTGTTGGGGGGCGACAACGCGCTGACCTGGAGTGCGCTCTCGTCCCTGGCCCGGGGTCGCCTCGGGGACTGGGGCCTCATCACCCTGGACGCACACCTCGACATGCGCGCGGGACGCTCCAACGGATCGCCCGTGCGTCAGTTGCTCGACGAGGGCCTGAGTGGTCCCCACGTCGTCCAGGTCGGCCTGGCCGATTTCTCCAATTCCACCGCCTACGCGCGTGACGCGCGTGAGGCCGGGGTGAGCGTGATCGCGCGCCACGAGTTTCGCACGCGCTCGGTCGAGGAGATCTGCGACCGGGCGCTCGAGGTCGCGGGCGCGGGGGATCGCCCGATCTACGTGGACGTCGATATGGACGTGTGCGATCGCGCGACCGTACCCGGCTGTCCCGCCGCGGCCCCCGGGGGGTTGAGCGCGGACGAGTTACGTCGGGCCGTGCGCCACCTCTGCGCGCACCCTCAGGTGCACGCCATCGACGTGACCGAGATCGACGTGGCGCGCGACACCCCCGATGAACGAACCGTGCGACTAGCCGCGCTGGTGGTACTCGAGGCCCTCGCGGGCTACGTCAGGAGAAGGTCGTGAGCGTCACCCTGGATTCCACTGGCTTGACGCGTGAGCAGTTGCTACGCATCGCGCGCGGGGGTGAGGAGGTCGTCATCACCGCCGCGACGATCGAGCGTCTGGGAACCCAGCGCGCCGCGATCGAGGAGATGGTCTCGAGCGGTGTTCCCGTGTACGGCGTCTCCACCGGATTCGGCTCCCTGGCCACGACGTTCGTCGCCCCCGACCAGCGCCGGGCGTTGCAGCGCGCCCTGATCCGCTCGCACGCCGCCGGCGTGGGAGCGGTGGTGGAGGTCGAGGTGGTGCGCGCGATGATGGTCTCGCGTCTGACGACCCTGTGTTCGGGGGTCACGGGGGTCCAACCCTCGACGGCGCTCGCCTACGCGGCGATGCTCAACGCGCACCTCACCCCGGTCGTCTTCGAGTACGGTTCCCTCGGCTGTTCGGGCGACCTGGCGCCCCTGGCGCACGTGGCGCTCGCCCTCATGGGAGAGGGTGACGTGATCCGGCGCGACGGCACCCGACTCGACGCCGCCACCGCCCTGGCCTCGGCGGGCCTCGCGCCCGTCGAGCTGGCCGAAAAGGAGGGCCTCGCGCTCTTGAACGGCACCGACGGGATGTTGGGTCAGCTGATCATGGCCCTCGCGGACGGCGAGGACCTGCTCGCCGTGGCCGACGTGTCGGCGTCACTGTCGATCCAGGCGCTGCGCGGCACCGACCGGGTCTTCGTCGACGAACTCCAGGCACTGCGCCCGCACCCGGGGCAGCGCCGCAGCGCCGCCAACCTCCTGGCGTTGCTGGCCGATTCGACCATCGTGGATTCGCACGCGGGCGACACCACTCAGGTGCAGGACGCCTACTCGCTGCGCTGCGCGCCCCAGGTGCACGGCGCCGCCCGCGACACCTTCGCGCACGCGCGCACGGTGGCCGACGTCGAGTTGGCCTCGGCGATCGACAATCCGTCGATCCTGCCCGACGGGACGCTGTCCTCGAACGGTAATTTCCACGGGGCGCCGGTCGCCTACGTGCTCGACTTCCTGGCCATCGCGCTGGCCGACGTCGCCTCGATGGCCGAACGGCGCACCGACCGGCTCCTCGACGTGCACCGGAATTTCGGCCTGCCCCCCTTCCTCGCGCACCAGGCGGGCGTCGACTCGGGTCTCATGATCGCGCAGTACACCCAGGCGGCAATGGTGTCGGAGATGAAGCGATTGGCGTCGCCCGCCAGCGTCGACTCCATTCCCTCGTCGGCCATGCAGGAGGATCACGTCTCGATGGGCTGGCACGCGGCGCGTAAACTGCGTCGCTCGCTGGCGGCCTTCGCCGACGTGCTGGCGATCGAGCTGGTGGCGTCCTCGCGCGCCCTGGCCCTGCGCGCACCGCTCGCGCCCTCACCGGCCACCGCGGCGGTGGCGGACCTGGTGAACGGCGTCACCGGGGGGCCCGGCCCCGATCGGTGGCTCTCGCCGCAACTGAGCGCCGTGGGGGAGTTGGTGCGCAGCGGACGCATCCTCGCGACGGTGCGCCACCACCTCGATATTCACTAGACGAAGGAGTCACCATGCAAGGAGCGCGCCCGGTGCGTGCCGCTCGCGGCACGACGCTGACGACGCAGGGCTGGCCCCAGGAGGCCGCGTTGCGCATGTTGCAGAACAACCTCGACCCCGAGGTGGCCGAGCGACCCGACGACCTCGTCGTCTACGGCGGGACCGGACGCGCGGCGCGCGACTGGCGCAGCTTCGACGCGCTGGTGCGCACGCTCACCACCCTGAGGGGTGACGAGACGATGCTGGTGCAGTCGGGTCGACCCGTCGGGGTCTTTCGGACCCACGAGTGGGCGCCGCGGGTCCTGATCGCCAACTCCAACCTGGTGGGCGACTGGGCGACGTGGCCCGAGTTCCGGCGTCTCGAGGCGCTGGGTCTGACGATGTACGGCCAGATGACCGCGGGCTCGTGGATCTACATCGGGACCCAGGGCATCCTCCAGGGCACCTACGAGACCTTCGCCGCCGTCGCGGCCAAGCGCTTCGGGGGCACCCTCGCGGGGACGCTGACCCTCACGGGCGGCGCCGGCGGCATGGGCGGCGCCCAGCCCCTCGCGGTCACGATGAACGACGGCGTGTGTCTGTGCGTGGACGTGGACCCCACCCGCCTGCAACGCCGCGTCGACCAGCGCTACATGGACGAATGGACCGACGACCTCGACGACGCCGTTGCGCGCGTCCTGGCGGCCAAGAAGGAGAGGCGCGCGCTCAGCGTCGGGCTCCTCGGTAACGCCGCGCGGGTGTTCCCCGAACTCCTGCGACGCGGCGTCGAGATCGACATCGTCACCGACCAGACGTCGGCGCACGACCCGTTGAGTTACCTCCCCGAGGGCATCGAACCGGCCGACTGGCACGACTACGCCGACAAGAAGCCCGAGGAGTTCACCGACCGCGCACGTCAGTCCATGGCCCGCCAGGTCGAGGCGATGGTGGGCTTCATGGACGAGGGGGCCGAGGTGTTCGACTACGGCAACTCGATCCGTGGCGAAGCCCAGCTCGGGGGCTACTCACGGGCCTTCGCGTTCCCCGGTTTCGTGCCGGCCTACATCCGTCCCCTCTTCTGCGAGGGTAAGGGGCCCTTTCGCTGGGCCGCGCTCTCGGGCGACCCCGAGGACATCTGGCGTACCGACCGCGCCGTCCTGGAACTGTTCCCCGACAACGAGCCCCTGCACCGCTGGATCTCGCGGGCCCAGGCGAAGGTCGCCTTCCAGGGTCTGCCCGCGCGGATCTGCTGGCTGGGCTACGGCGAACGCGACCGCGCGGGGGTCGCCTTCAACGACCTGGTCGCGAGCGGCGAGGTCCGCGCCCCCCTGGTCATCGGTCGTGACCACCTCGACAGCGGTTCGGTCGCTTCGCCCTATCGCGAGACCGAGTCGATGCTCGACGGCTCCGACGCCATCGCCGACTGGCCGCTATTGAACGCGCTGGTCAACACGGCCTCGGGCGCGTCGTGGGTGTCGATCCACCACGGCGGGGGCGTCGGCA
>JAKCEC010000123.1 GCA_021841725.1 Actinomycetes bacterium
GTCTCGACGCCGCGGTGCCCGCCGCGTTCCTCGGGCTGCTCTGGGGGCGACTCACCGACGCGCGCGTGCGCGTCGTGGCGGGGGTCGCGGTCGTCTTCTCCCTGGTGATGACCCCTCTCCTGCCCTCGGGGACGCCCGTCATCGCCACCGTGCTGGTGGCCCTCGTGGCGGGGTGGCGCGCGTGAGTTCGCTGCTGACCTGGTCGGTGATGCTCGGGACCAGCGTCGCCTGTTACGCCATCAAGTTGGTGGGCTACCTGGTGCCCGCACGGTGGCTGGCCAATGAGCGGCTCCAGCGTGTGAATTCCCTGGTGCCGGTCGTTCTGCTCAGCGCGCTGGTGGTCGCCCAGACCCTAGCCGTGAGGACCCACGTCGTCCTCGATCACCGCCTGGCGGGGGTCGCGGCCGCAGTCGCGACCCTCATCGCCAAGGCCCCCTTTCCGGTCGTGGTGCTGAGCGCAGCCCTGGTCAGCGCGCTCGTCTACCGTCTGCACTAGCCGGCGAGCAGCACACCCAGGACCATGGCCGCGAGGGTCGCGAGGGTTCCGATCCCCGCGAAGACCCCGCGCGACGCGGCCGTCGTGGCACGGGTGTGCAGGAACGCACCGAGGCCCGCCACGACGACCATCAGCATCTTGATCCCGAAGGCGGCGTTCCAACTCGAGGACTGGGAACTCCCGTGGACTGCGGCGTAGTTCCAGAAACCGGTGATGATCAGGAGCCAGTAGGCGGGCCAGCTCAATCGGCCAAAGGCCTGGGCCACCTTGCGCGGCGCCTCGTCACCCAGGGTGCGCAGCGTCGGGACGAGTCCCGCGAGCACGATCTGACCACCCACCCACACGCACGCCGCGAGGACGTGCAGGCTGAGACGGATGAGGGTGGAGGGCGACGCGAGCGACGAGGCGAGGATCATGGCTACTTACCTTGCCACACCGGCGGCCGCTTCTCAGCGAAGGCGACCGCCCCCTCGAGGGCGTCACTCGACGCGGCGATCGTGTGGAACGCCTCATTGTTGAGTTCCCAGGCCGCCTCCTCGGTTTTATCGAGGGCGTTGACCAGCAATTTCTTTGATAGTCGCACGGCGAAGGGTGCGTTGGCGCAGATGCGTTGCGCCATCGCCATCGCGCTCGCGGCGACTTCGGACGAGGGAACGACGCGATTGACGAGCCCGAGCTCGAGCGCGCGCGCGGCGCTGATCGGTTCGGCGGTGAGCGCCATTTCCAGGGCGACCGCCCGTGCGACGCGTCGGGGGAGTCGCACCAGTCCCCCGGCGCCCGCGATGAGACCTCGCGAGACCTCGGGTATGCCGAAGACCGCGTGGTCGGCGGCGATCACCAGGTCACAACTGAGGAGCATCTCGAATCCGCCCGCGAACGCCGAACCGTTGGCCGCGCAGATGAGGGGTTTGGAGAAGTGGCGCTCGGTGATCCCCCCGAATCCCTGATCGGTGACCGGGAACTCACCCTGGGCGAACGCCTTGAGGTCCATGCCGGCGCTAAAGGCCTTGTCCTCAGCCCCCGTCAGGATCACCGCCCAGACGTCGTCGTCGCGTTCGCAGTCGTCGAGGGCGGCGCTGAGCGCCGTCGCCACGGCCAGGTTGATGGCGTTGCGCGCGTGGGGACGGTTGATGGTCAGGACCTCGACGTGTCCGTCGCGGCTCCGCAGTAGTTCCTCGGTCATGACGCTCCTCGCCCTCCACGCCCGCGCCGCCCGTCGACGGGACTCGGCCAAACGCTAACCCACCCGTCGGGGCGTGCGAAACTAACCGGGTGTCGACTCCCGCGCGCGTGCTCGCGTCACTCAGCGCCTACGCCTGCGAGGGTGGTTTCGACGGTCGCTACCAGCCGGCCACCTGCTTTACGCCCACCATCGGCCTGGGTCGACACCCCGGTCCCGGTGACGCCGAGGGTCTCTGGGGTGACTACGAGGCGGTCCTGGACGTGGCCGGTGACGCCGGACTCGCGGGGGTGTGTCTCGAGATCTCCTGGGCCCGCCTCGAACCGCGTCGGGGGCACCGCGACGAGGGGGCCCGAGCGCGTTACGCCCGCGTGATCGATCACGCGCGCGCCCGCGGGCTCCACGTCAGCGTGGCGGCGATCGACGCCGCCTGGCCGGCCTGGCTCGGCCTCGAGGCGTGGCTGATGCCGTGGGTGGTCCCGGTGGCGCTCGAGTACGTCGACTGGGTGACCTCGTCGCTGCCCGCGGATTCCTTCTGCGTCTACGCCGCGCGAGAGCGGTTGACCCGGGGCTTCGTCGAGGCATCGGCCGGCCCCCCGTGGCGTCGCGGCGCCCGTGACGACGCGGCGAGCGCGCGGACCAACCTCGAAGACATCGAGGAGCGCGCGCGCGCGGCGAGTCCGCGACTGCGCTCCTGCGTCAACGTCGAACTCGACGACGTCGCCGACGCCCCGCGCTCGGGCGTCGACGAGGTCCACGTGCGGTCGCTCGTGCGCGGTGTCGGACCGCTGCGCGACGCGCGCGGCCTCATCGCGCGCCGCGCCAGCGCGTGGGTGCTGGTCGACGACGAGCTCCCCCCCGCGTTGCGCCGCGGCTAGCCCTGGTCGGCGTCGTGGCGGCGCCGGCGCGCGGCGCGGCGCAGGAAGTGCACGCCGAGCACCGACACGATGAGCACGACGACCAGCGCGATCGACGCCCAACTCGAGTACTTCTCGATGCGGGCGAGCTGCGATCCCCCGAAGTACCCCAACAGGCTGAAGGCGACGCCCCAGATCAGCCCGCCGAGCGCGTTGGCGATCAAGAAGCGGCGATAGTGCATCTTGGAGATCCCGGCGAGACCAGGCATCACCGCTCGCAAGAAGGCGGTGAAGCGTCCGAGGAAGACGTACACCGGGCCGCGGCGTTGCATGCCCGCGATCGCCGCGTCCAAGTCCTCACGGTGACGGCGTAGGACGCGCAGTTCGAGGAGCCGATCGCCGAAGTGATGGCCGACCGCGTAGCCCACGGAGTCACCGACCACGGCGGCCACCACCACCAGCCCGCACAGGACGCCGATGTTGATGTTGCCCTGGCTCGCCACGACCCCCGCGACGAGCACCGTGGTCTCACCCGGCAGCACGAACCCGACGAAGAGCGCCGCTTCGCCGAAGACGAGGAGCATCACCAGCGCGTAGACCAGGGGCCCGGGCAAGGAATGGATGTCGTGCAGGATGAATGAGATGATGGACGCGCTGATCACGGGGACATCCTTACCCAGACGCGAGGAACGGCGCGCTGTTAATTAGCAGCAGTTTAGAATCCAGGAATGGCGCGTCACCCCACTCCTCCGTCGCGGTTCGCGCCGGTACTGCCGGCGCGCGCCTGGGCGCTCTCGGAATGGTCGCTCCTACCCCTGCGGTTGTTCTTGGGGGCGACCTTCGCCTTCGCGGGTCTGCAGAAACTCGCGGACCCGTCGTTCTTTCGCGCGACGTCGCCGTCGTCGATCCAGTCCCAGATGGCCGGCGCCGCGCGACTGAGTCCGATCCATTCGCTCCTGCACGCGATGTTGCCCCACGCGGCCCTCATCGGCTGGGTCATCGCCTACGGTGAACTCGCCATCGGCCTGGGCACGCTCCTCGGGCTCAAGACCCGTCTCGCCGCGACCGCGGGGGCGTTTCTCAGCCTCAACCTCTTCCTCGCGGTCAGCTTTCACTCGAAGCCCTACTTCACGGGTGCCGACATCGTCTTCTTGTTCGCCTGGATGCCCCTGATCATCGCGGGGGGCGGATCACGGCTAAGCGCGGACGCCCTCATCGCGCGCCGCGCCGCGAAGCAGGCCGGGATCGAAGCCGACGCGCTGGTGGCGGTCCCCTTCGACAACGTACGCACGTGGTGCGGAAACTTTCATCGGGGCCACTGCAAGGCGCTGTCCAATCAGTCGTGCGCGATGGCGAGCTGTCCGGTATTGCACCAGCGTCCGGCGCAGGTGACGCCCGTCGCCATCAAGACCTACGACCGCCGTTCGGTGGTGCTGGGCTCGACGACCGTGGCGGTGGTCGCGGGCGCCGCCGTGGTGACCGGATTCTTGACCACCGAGGTCGGGCACCTCGAATCGTCGGCGGTGTCGGGCTCGACGTCCTCGTCCCCCACGCTCGCGGGCGGTGGCGCCCCGGCGAGTGCGACGGGCACCGGTGGCACCTCGGGCACCCTGCTCGGTCCGGCCACCTCGGTGCCGGTGAGTTCGGCGGCGTCCTTCACGATCCCCTCCTCGGGCGACCCCGGCATCGTCGTGCAACTGTCCAAGGGCACGTTCGTGGGCTACGACGCCGTCTGTCCCCACGCCGGGTGTCAAGTGGGCTACGCCCCCTCCGCCAAGGTGCTGGTGTGCCCGTGTCACGGCTCCGAATTCCAGGTGGCCACCGGTCAGGTGATCTCGGGACCCGCGCCGCACGGCCTCGCCCCGCTCTCCATCGTGGAATCCGCCAACGGCAATCTCTACCTGCAATGAGCGAGACGCCCCGTCGGATACTCGTCGTCGAGGATGACATCGACCTGGCGCACGCCATCTCGGACCTCTTGCGCGACGAGGGCTTCGTGGTGCAGGAGGAGCACGACGGGCAGGCCGGTCTCACGAGCGCGCTGGCGTCGCCGTTCGACCTGATCATGCTCGACCTGATGTTGCCCAAGCGCAACGGATTCAGTGTGTGCGTGGAGATCCGCGCGGCGGGCATCGCGACGCCGCTGCTCATGTTGACCGCCAAGAACGGTGACCTCGACGAGAT
>JAKCEC010000124.1 GCA_021841725.1 Actinomycetes bacterium
CAGGGCGATCCGGTGGCCGAGGGGTCCACCCCCAACTCCTCGCGCACGTGGGTCTGCAGGGCGAGTTCGGGGTCGCGCATCAAGTCAACGGAGAGCCGGTCCGCCAGATCCGCTTCGATGCCGCGCGCCTTGAACATCTCGCGTAACTCGTAGCGCTCCTGGACCGGGTCGTCCTGCAGGGATTGGCGTTCGACGCCGATCTCGTACTCCAGTAACTCCTTGGTGGCGCGCATCGACAGCCACTCGCCGCTCGCCATCGAGAACCCGCCCGCGATGAGCGTCGCCACACCCGCGAGACGTACGACGTTATGACCGGGTGAGGCCCCCGCGAACCCGAGGAGAAACGAGGTGTTGGTGACGAGCCCGTCGCTGATGCCGAAGATCCCCGCCCGGATCCATCCGTCGGAGATTTGACGATGATGCTCTTGGGGTGAATGGTCGGCCATGGGTGCCAGTTTAGGTCCGAAGACCCGACACCCCGGGGTCGAATTGCCCGGTAAGGTGGTCGCGGAGGCCCCCTTGTCACGAAGAATTCACTCTATTGAAGACCTCCGTTCGTTGGTGGGCGAAGACGTGGGCCCCTCGCAGTGGGTGAACGTGTCGCAACGGATGATCACCGCGTTCGCCGACGCGACGGGTGATCACCAGTGGATCCACGTGGACGAGGCTCGCGCCGCCCAGGGGCCGTACGGTCGCACCATCGCCCACGGGTACTTGATCCTGTCCCTGATTCCGACTCTCTTGAACGACGTGCTCGTCGTCGATCTACCGGGCACCCGCCTGAACTACGGCGTCAATCGGGTGCGCTTCATCACGCCGGTGCCCGAGGGCCACGCGATTCGCCTCGGCGTGGTGGTGGCGAGCGTGGAGGCGGCCGACCGGGGGTGGCACATCGTGCTCGACGCCACCATCGAGCTCCAGGACGCGCTCAAGCCGGCGTGCGTGGCGCAGGTTCTCTACCGGTGGTACGGCGAATGAGTGTCGCGCCCCTACCCACCGGTGAGGAGAAGACGCGGCAGGTCCGCGCCATGTTCGACGCCATCGCCGGCCGTTACGAGTTGGTGAACAAGATGATGACCTTCGGCCTCGACGCGCGGTGGCGTCGTCGTGCGGTGGCGGACCTGCGTCTGCCCCCGCAGAGTCTGGTGCTCGACGTCGCGGCCGGTACCGGCGATTTCACCCGGGAGCTCGAGCGCCACGGTCAGCGAGCCGTGGCCACCGATCTGAGCTACGGCATGTTAAGCGCGGGACGCCAGATGCCGCGACGCGTGCAGGCGGACGCCTCCGCCCTGCCGTTTCGCACGGGGAGTTTCGACGGTCTGACCTGTGGTTACGCACTGCGCAACTTCACCGACCTCGAGGTGACCCTGCGCGAGATGGCCCGCGTCGTGCGACCCGGCGGGCGCCTCTCCCTCCTCGAGGTCGCCGAGCCCGAGCGGGGACTCTTGCGCACGGGCTTTCGAATCTGGTTTCGTCGCGTCGTGCCGTTCATCGGTTCACTGGTTTCGGATCGCGCGGCGTACCACTACCTCCCGCGCTCGACGGCGTACCTGCCCTCGAGCGACGAGATCGTGGCGATACTGAACGCGTCGGGATTCAGCGCGGTCAACCACCGGCGCGTCATGGGAGGACTGTCCCAGCAATTCATTGCGACGAGGATCGGTTGATGTTCGTTCGTCGCCGCATCGAACCGATCACGCCCACGCAACTGCGCACGCTCGGCGCCCGCGGCGGATGGCTTCTCGAGTCACCCGACACCCTGCGCGTCGGCTGGGGCGGCGTGGCCGCCTCGCTGGCCCTCCCCCACGGGCTGGCCGACCCGTCGGCGCTGCGAGCGCACCTCGGCGCCTTCGACCTACGCGGTGACGCGGGTCCCGCCGGCAGTGGCGTCGTGGCCATGGGCTCACTCCCGTTCAATCGGGGGGCGCCCAGTCGACTCGACGTGCCGCGCGGTCTCATCACGCAGAGCGCCGAGGGCACCTGGGTCACCGCGCTCGACGACTGGGACGTCCAGCGGGCGATCGAGGGCCAGGTCCCCGCGCTCCAGGAGGTGCAGGTGGCGCGCAGCGTCACCTATCGACCGTCGCCCGAAGAGTACGCGCACCACGTCGCGGCGGCGGTCGAACTTTTACGCCGCAAGGAGATCGACAAGGTCGTGCTCGCGCGCGCCGTCATCGGCACGGTGGAGCACCCCATCGATTGCGGCGCGCTCGCGCACCGCCTTCGCGTACGCGAGCCCTCGTGCACCATCTACGCCGCGCCCACGACCGACGGTCGTCGCTACGTCGGGGCGAGTCCCGAGCTCCTCGTGCGACGCCTCGGCGAGGACGTGACGTGTCACCCACTCGCCGGTACGATTGCCATTCCTCCCGACGTCGACCCCGACGACTACCACACCTGGTTGCTGGGCAGCGCGAAGAACCTTCACGAACACAGCGTGTTGATCGATGACGTCGTCACCACGCTCGGACGCTTCTACGACGACATCGTCGTCGACGCGACGCCCTCGATCGTGACGTTGCGCACGATCGCGCACCTGGGGACGTGGATCCGTGGCCACCAGAACGATCCGTCGCTCGCGCCCGACGTGATGGAGTTGCTCAACGCGTTGCACCCCACGGCCGCCGTCGGCGGTATCCCGCGGGTGCCGGCGTACGATCTGCTCCAGCGCCTGGAACCCTTCGACCGCGGGCACTACGCCGGGCCCGTCGGCTGGGTCGACCAGCACGGTGACGGAGAGTTCTGGATCGGGATCCGCGGCGTCCTCATCGATGGCGCGGATTTCGAGGCGTGGGCCGGTGCCGGGATCGTCAGCGAGTCCGATCCCATCGCCGAACGCGAGGAGACCCGCGACAAGCTCGCTAGCGTCCTGAGCTCGGTAGTACTCGATCGGATCTAGTCGCGACGAACGGGCGCTGCAGCGCCCACTTGGTGACCAGCCAGAGTGCTTCGTAGACGATGAACGAACTCATTTTGGAGTCACCGCGTTCGCGGTCGCTGAAGGTGATGGGCACCTCGGTGATGCTCGCGCCGGCGCGACGGGCCCGATAGGTCATCTCGATTTGAAAACCGTACCCGTCGGCGCGCACGTGGTCGTAGCCGATCTTCTCGAGGGCCGAGCGGGAGTAGACGCGGTACCCCGCGGTGGCGTCGGCCACGCGCAAGCCCAGCATGAGCGACGCGTACCGGTTGCCGCCGCGCGACAACAGGCGACGCGAGAGCTTCCATTGGGGAATATGCCCGCCGGGCACGTAGCGCGATCCAATGACCACCTCGTGGCCGCGGGCGGCCTCTAAGAGTTGGGGCAGCGCGTGGGGGTCGTGGGAGAAGTCGCAGTCGATCTCGACGAAGGTGTCGTAGCCCCGCTCGAGGCCCCACGCGAAGCCGGCGCGGTAGGCCCCACCGAGCCCCCCCTTGCCCTCACGGCGCAGGACGGCGATGTCGTGGAGTTCGTCGGCGCAGCGCTGCGCGACGCGCGCGGTGCCGTCGGGGCTCGCGTCGTCGACGACGAGGATATGCGCCTCGGGCACGACCACGCTCAGGGCGCGGAGCATCATCTCGATGTTGAGAACCTCGTTGTACGTGGGGAGTACCACGAGAAGACGCATCACTGAATTCTACTGAGGTGGCGTAGACTGCTTTCGTCAGTGTCGCTGGTGAGAGCGCCGTATTCCGACTCGTTGAGAGATTCTTATGACCGAAGCCCCCAAGCGGCGATTTTCGATGCCGCGCGAGATTCGCATCATCCTCAGCGTCGGATCGCTGCTCTTCGTGTTCGAGTACCTGGTGCTGCCCCAGTTCGCCTCGGCCCGCCACTCGCTGCACCTGCTCGCCCAGCTCAACCCCCTGCTGGTGGCGGTGGCGGTCGTCTTGGAGATGGCCGCGATCTACGCCTACGTGGAGTTGACCCGCGCCGTTCTCTACCCGCACGCACCGAGCCGTTACAACATCGTGCGCGTCAACCTGGCGGGCCTGGCGATCGGTCACGTCGTACCGGGCGGGGCCGCTCCCTCGGGCGCGCTGGCCTACCGGATCTTCTCGGAGTTGGGCGTGCCCAAGGACACCAGCGCCTTCGGACTCGCCGCGCAGGGTGCGGGTTCGGCGGTGGTGCTGAACATCCTCTTTTGGATTGCGCTGGTCATCTCGATCCCCCTTAACGGCATCAACCCGGGTTACGGCTTCGCGGCCCTCGCGGGGGTGTTCTTACTCCTGGCCTTCTTCGGCACCGTGTTCTTGATCACGCGGGGCCAGCGGCGCGCGGACGCGTGGTTGCGCGCCGCGGCGCGCCACCTCCCGGCGCTGAACCCGGACAAGATCTCGGTGTTGCTGGTGAAGGTGGCGGACCGCATCAACCTGCTCATCCGTTCGCGGCGCACGCTGTGGACGGCGTTCACCTGGGCGAGCCTGAACTGGCTCCTGGACGCCGCCTGTCTGTGGGTGTTCATCTGGGCCTTCGGCACCGTGATCTCGCCGGTCGACCTGCTCGTGGCCTACGGCCTCGCCAACGTGCTCGCGGCCATTCCCCTCACCCCGGCGTGGCTCGGTGTCGTCGAGGGCGTGCTCATCGCCACCGTCGTCGGCTTCGGCGTGCCCCACGCCCAGGCCATCCTCGCGGTCTTGGCCTACCGGCTCGTGAACTTCTGGCTGCCGATCCCCGTGGGCGGGCTCGCCTACCTCTCCCTGCAGTGGCGCAAGGACCGCCGG
>JAKCEC010000125.1 GCA_021841725.1 Actinomycetes bacterium
CCGAGTGCAGGGATGCGCGCCGACCTTCGCCGGTGAGACGGTGAGGGCACTGTTCCAACCCTCGAGCCTCTACGGACTGACGGTGTGGACGAATCGCGCGGTATCGGGTAGCTACTCGATCACCGCCGCCTTCGGGGCCGCACACCTCGGGGTTCACGGCATCTGTGCGTACTTGATCAACTTCACCACGGGTCAGACCTACGCCGACTCCGGCGCCTTCTGGAACAACGTCAACTGACCGACGATTGAGGATCGAGGGGCATGACTCTGGACTCGATTGCGGTGCGCTGCATCCTTGGATCCCCTATTTGACGTCAACGCCGTGCTCGAGCGGTCGCGGCTAGGTGACGATGAAGGAGCTCTGGGCGACGCCGTCCTCGCAGGTCACCGTCACGTGCGCCACCCCGGCCCCGGTGTCGGAACCAATGCGCCATGACCAGGTCGCGTCGCCGTGGACGTCGGTCGACGCGACACCTAGCCCCTTGGCGGTGCTGTGACGGCCACTGGCCAGGACGACTGTGAGGTCGCAGGAGTCACCCGACCTCGCCGAGTGAGCGTGCAGGGTCTCGGTGCCACCCGGGGCGACCGTCGCGAGCACGGAAGTGATCCGCACGCCGGATGACCCCGGGGGAGTGTTGGTGCCGGTGCTGCGCGTGGTGCTGGTCACCGGGGTCGGGGCGGTGAAGGACGGCCAGACACCCATGTACCGGTGATAGGCCTGGACCCAGTTCGACGCGATCTGGGTCTGGGCGGAGCGTAGCGACATCGCGCCGGTGCACACGAGGGAGTGGAGGCGATTCTCGAGGATGTCCTTTGTGTTGAGGTAGCCGTGGGGGTGGTCGTTCAATTCGGGCCAGAGGTTCGCGAGGGAGTTGTTCCCGCCGAGTTCCAGGGGTATCAGGTGATCGATCTCGTACTGGTCGGTCGCGTGGTGAAGGACGCCGTACTCCGCGTACGCGCGCTGCTTCTCGGACTCGGGGACGTCGCGCACGCTCGTGGCGTAACCGCGGCGACAGACGGTGGCGACCGAGACGTTGAAGGTCGCACCCGGGGTGAGGTGCGGATCTGGCAGGGGTTCGCCGCGGCTGTGTCGAAAGAGCCCTCCCGCGGCGAACGATGGCCCCACGGCCGTCAGGGGCACGACCACGGCGATCGCCGTGATCGCTGACGCCCATGCTCTAGCTCCACTCCTCATGCGTGCAGGGTACTCCGGGTGGGTGTCCGAGGATCAACCCGCCACCGCGATGACCGCAGCGCGGGTGATGAGACGTGCGGCTCGCACAGCCCCATGCCTTCACGCCCCCCGCTTTCACGCCTCGCGCGCGGTGTCGTCAGCCTCTCGGTCCTCGTCGCCAACGACTTTCGAAGCGCGTTGCGACGCGTCGTCGACCATGACCGGCACCGTCGGGTCGACCAGTTCCTAGCGCGTCATCACTGCGGCCTCGTCCCCACGCCGGCCAACTGGGGGTAGAGACCCGCCACCCCCGCCGCCAGCCCCAACTGAACGTGACGACTGAGTTCGTCGGCGAGGATCTCGTACGCGTCGCTCTCGATGCCGTCGACGGCGATGCGCGCGATGTCGCGCGGGTCTGACTTGACCGCGTCGATCGACGCCGTCATGTCAGTGTCCATGTAGCCCACGTGAAGTCCCACCACTCGCACGTCATGGTCCGCGAGCTCACTGCGCAGGGCGTTGGTCATCGACCACTGCGCAGACTTGGCCGCCGAGTAGGCCCCGGCGCCGGGGAAGCTGATCCACGACAGCACTGAGAGGATATTGAGGATCGTGCCGCCACCGCTCGCGATCATGCGAGGGGCGAAGGCGCGCACGACGGAGAGTGTGCCGAACACGTGAGTCTCGAATTCGAGGCGAATGTCATCGACGCCGCCACTGAGGAGGTTCGCCCCCGTCGAGATCCCCGCGTTGTTGATGAGGAGATTGGTGTCGCCGATCAGTTCCGCCGCTCGTGCCACGGAGACGGGGTCGGTGATGTCGAGGGGCACCGTTCGCGCGCCGGGCACGTCGACCGTGTCAGGTCGTCGGGCCCCCACCCACACGTTGGCCCCTCGAGAAATGAGTTCCACCGCGAGGTGTCGACCCAGTCCTCTGTTCCCCCCGGTGACGAGGGCGTTGCTGTCTTCGATGCGCATTTTCTCTCCTATTTGTTCGTTCGATTTCGTTGTCGGCCCCGTCGGCGAGTTCGAGACACCGGTGGCCGGGGCGAGTTGACGCGACCGGGGAATGCTCAAGGCGCCCCGCGCACGTCGCGCGCTGCGGTGCGCGGAAGGAGCCACAGTGCCGGAACCACGCTCGAGAGGGAGAACGCCGCGGTGAGCCACCAACCGTGGCGGAAATCACCGAGCGTGAAGGGACGCGACATCGTCGGTGTCCCCAGGACCGAGATGAGGACCGCGACGCCGAGGGCGAGACCGGTCTGACGAATCATGTTGATCACGGCGGATCCGGTGGCGAAGGCGCTGGGCGCCAGGGCCGTCGAGGCCGTCGACATCATCGTGGGCAGCGACAGACCCACGCCGACACCCGTGAGGATGATCCCACCCAATACCGAGTGCGAGTAGTTCGGCCGCGCCGTGATCGACACGGCCCACCACGCCACGCCCGCGGCGAAGACGCCCCCGCCGAGGGCCATCACGAGGCCGGGACCGTATCGGGCGATCAGGCGACCCGTGACCAAGAATGCGAGGAGTGGCACCATCAGCGGTCCCGGCGCGATTGCCAGCCCCGAGCGCAACGCGGTCCAGTGCCACACGTCCTGCTCCCACAGGCTGAGCGAAAGGAGCATCGCCGCAAACGCGAGGGAGAACAGCAGGCCGACCGCGGAGGCACCAACGAAGTGGCGTGATCGGAACAGCGACGGAGCGACCAGGGGTCGCGGACTCACGAGGGTGTGCCAGACGAAGAGCGCCAGGATCGCGAAGGCCACGAGCAGTGTCAACGCGGTGGACCAGGCGCTCCACGAGTTGCTCTGCACCAACGCGAACGTCAACGTCGCGATCCCCCCGGTGGCGAGCAGTGCTCCCCACGGATCGGGATGTTCGCCACCCTCGCCACGCACGCGCGGAAGATAGATCAGACCCGCCACGAAGGCGATGATGCCGACCGGCACGTTCACGAGGAAGACCCATCGCCAGTCCAGGGCGACGAGGAAGCCACCGACGACGGGTCCGAGTGCCGCCGAGGCGCCGCCGACGGCCGTCCACGCCCGTACCGCACCGCCTCGTCGCTCGGAAGGCGACGTCGCGAGTACCAGACTCAGCGACGTCGGTGTGAGAAGCGCGGCGCCTGCGGCCTGGACGACCCGAAAGGCCACGAGCATGGCGACGCTGTTGGACGCCGCGCACGCGGCGGAGGACGCGGTGAAGATCGCCACACCGATCAAGAAGGCCCGGTCGCGGGAGAAGCGGTCGGCGAGGCGACCGAAATAGACCAGGAGCGACGCGTAGACGATGGCGTACGCATTCATGATCCACGACAGACTCGACAGACTCGTCGCGCCGAGTCCCTTGGCGATCTGGGGCAGGGCCACGTTGACGATGAAGAGGTCGAGACTGGCGAGTACGACACCGGCGCAGACGATGATCAGCACCCCCCGCGATCCGACGGCCCGGGACCGTGTGGTGGAAGGTACCTGACTAAGATTTGCCATAGTCAGGTAACTTAGACCCTGACTTTTGTATTGTCAAGTTAGGTAGGATGATGACGTGGAGAATGTCACCGTGAATCTCAAGGGGCGCCTGAGGCCCCGTGGCAATTGGGAAGCGCGCGGCTGCACCATCGCGCAGGCGATGGACGTCGTCGGTTCACGCTCGGCGATCCTTCTGCTACGAGAGGCTTTCTACGGGACGACGAGGTTCGACGATTTCGCGACGCGGGTAGGGATCAGCGAGGCCGTCGCGGCTGCGCGCCTGCGAGAACTCGTGACACTGGGGCTCCTCGAGAAGCGGCCCTACAAGGACGAAGGTCAGCGCACCAGGATGGAGTACGAACTCACGGCGAAGGGCGCGGACTTCTTCCCGGTCCTGGTCAGTCTGATGCGCTGGGGTGACAAGTGGCTGGTCCCTGCGGCCGTGGAGTTGACGCATCGAGACTGCGGTGCGGCGGTGACCACGCAACTGTGCTGCGCGGCGGGACACGTCGTCGCCCAGGGCGAAGTGGAACTGACCGAACGATAGGGGAGGATTCCCCTCGAAGGAATACCGGTCCTCGTTGAGCGACCGAGGTGACATCCACGATCGAGATGGCATCTCGGAGAGCGGACATCAGAGGTTCGAAGTGGCGTCATCGAGGTCACCGCACCGATGAGGGGACTCGTCGCCGGCGGCGGTCCCCGGTCGACTACGACGTCATCGGTGTCGCACGAGCCACGGCCCCACGGTGACCTCGGGGTTGGACGACGCCGGAGGAACCCTCGAAGTTCCACCGAGGACCGAAAGATGTTCCACCGACGACCCACCCAGGGCTCTCACCGTGCACTCTCGAGATCGGCGCCCACCCGATCGCCCGTTGACTCTCGGGAACATATTAGGTAGCATACTGAGTATGTACAACCAGGTTGAGCGATCATGACGGTCAAGCATTCGTTGCTCGCGCTGTTGAGCGAGGGGCCCAAGTACGGTTTCCAACTCCGTCAGGAGTTCGTGGCCCACACCGGCGCGGTGTGGC
>JAKCEC010000126.1 GCA_021841725.1 Actinomycetes bacterium
CGAACTCTACCGGGCCCTGGCCCTCGCCGGCGCCCGCGCGTTCGCCGTGCCGGCGGCGTTCTCGGCTCTCACGGGCCCCGCGCACTGGGAGGTCTTGCTGCGCGCCCGCGCCATCGAGAACCACGCCTTCGTCATCGCCGCGGCGCAGGCCGGCGTCACCGCCGAGGGCTGGGCCACCCACGGCCACTCCATGATCGTCGATCCCTGGGGGGTGGTGCTCGCCGCGGCGGGTGGGTCCGGCGAGGACGTCCTCGTGGTCGACGTGAACCCCCACGACGTGGACGAACGTCGCGCCCAGATCGAGGTCCAGCGTCTGCGACGACCCGAGGTCTACGCTCGCGACGTCGTCCTACCGACGCCGTAACGGTGCGATGAAGATCCTGGTGCTCGGCGGGACGGTCTTCCTCTCGCGCCACGTCGCCCAGACCCTGATCGAGCGCGGACACGACGTGACGTGCCTCGCGCGGCAGCCGCACGGACGCGCCCCCGCGGGCGCGCGCGTGGCCGTGGCGGACCGTGCGGGCGCCGCCGCCTACGAATCCGTCGAGGGACCGTGGGACTGCGTGATCGACGTCGCCAGTGACCCCACCTTCGTGCGCGACGCCCTGAGGGTGCTGGCGCCGCGGACGCGTCACTGGGTCTACGTCTCATCCTGCTCGGTCTACGCCGACCAGGATGAGCCGGACCGCGACGAGAGCGGCACGCTGCTGGAGGCCCTCGCCGAGGGTGAGGCGTCGACGCCCGAGAATTACGGGGCGTCCAAGGTGGCCGGCGAGGTCGCCTGCCGCCGGGCCCTCGGGGAGCGGCTCTTAGTGGTGCGACCCGGCTTGATCGTCGGCCCCGGCGACCCCAGCGACCGCGGCGGCTACTGGCCGGCGCGCTTCGTACGCGACCGCGAGCCCGTGCTGGTCCCCGAGGCGCACGGCGTCTACGCGCAGGTCATTGACGTCCGCGACCTCGCCGAGTGGATGGCGCACTGCGTGGAGGACTCCCTGGTGGCCACGTGCAACGCCGTCGGGGACGCCCGGCCGCTGTCGTCACTGCTCGACGAGATGCGCCGAACGTTAGAGCACGCGGGCGACGTGGTCGTGGCGCCCGACCGGTGGCTGCTCGATCGCGGGGTGGCCCCCTGGGCGGGGCCCGAATCGTTGCCGCTGTGGATCCCGCGTGGTCGGGCCTTCGACGGGTTCTCGCGGCGTGACAACACCGCCGCGCGCCGCGCCGGGCTGCGACTGCGCCCCCTCGCCGAGACCGTGTTCGCCACTCGCGACGCCGAAGTGTCGCTCGGACTGGGGCGCGCGCGACGCGCGGGACTCTCGCCGGCGCGCGAGAGCGCCCTCATCGCCGAGTTCGTGGGCGAACGCTAGGGTCGCCCCGACGGGGGCGTCAGCAGTGCCGCGAGGGTCGCGAGGTTCTTGCGCCAGAGCGCGCGCAGTACCGGTCGCGCGAGGACCGCGCCGACGGCGCCACCGGCCCACCAGGGAAAGACCAGGTGCTCGCGCCACGTCACGCGCGTCGCGTCGCCCTCGTCACTCAGGCGCAATTCCCCGTGTCCCGTGAAGATCCCCTGGTGGGTGACGCCGATGAGGGAGTCGTCCTCCCACCGCGTGACGCGCATGACGTCGGTCGTGGTGAACGGGCCGACGCGCGTGCGACAGTCGAAGGTGGTCCCCACCCCCTCGCGTTGGGGCGAATGGAAGTCGATGCGGCGCGCGTCGCTCATCCAGCGCACGTGACGATCGATCTGACGCACTTCAGCCCACACGTCGCGACGGGTCCGAGGGACGACGACCCCGACCTCAATACTCGTCACGACCGCGTGCGAAGGTGCTCGAGGAGGTGACGCGAGCGGTTCAGGACCACTTGACGACGGAGGAGGCCCAGGTCATGCCCGCGCCGAATCCGGTCAATAGGGCGTAGTCGCCGGTCTTGATGCGCCCCTCGGTGCGCGCCACGTCGAAGGCGAGCGGGATCGACGCGCTCGAGGTATTGCCGTAACGGTCGAGGGCGATCACCGCGCGGTCCATGCCGATACCCAAGCGATCGACCACCGCCTGGATGATGCGAATGTTCGCCTGGTGCGGGATGACCAACGCCAGGTCGTCGGCGCTGATGCCCGCGCGCTCGAGGGCCTGCTGGGACGATTCGACCACGACGCGCACGGCGCGACGGAACACCTCGCGGCCGTCCATGGTGAAGGTGCCCTCGTGCTCACACGTCAACAGATCGGCGCCCGAGCCATCGGCCCCGAGCGCGAAGGACAGGATGTCGTTGACGTCGGGGTCGTACTCGAGCACCGCGGCCCCGCCACCGTCGGCGAGGAGCACCGCCACGTTGCGGTCGGTCCAGTCCACCCACTTGGATAGGTGCTCGGCTCCGATGACCAAAATGCGCTTGTTGCCGGTCTCGAGCAGACCCTGGGCGGTGCGCACGGCGTACATGAAGCCGCTGCACGCGGCGTTGACGTCCATCGCGGGGCAGGTGAGGCCGAGGTCGTCGGCGATGAGCACCGCGGTCGCGGGGGCCATGCGGTCGGGCGACGTCGTGGCCAGGAGACAGAAATCGATGTCCTCGGGATCGACGCCCGCGTCGGCCATGGCGTTGCGCGCGGCGATCGCGCCCAGTGACCGGGCGGTGCCGCCGATGTAGCGCTGGCGGATACCGGTGCGATCGGAGATCCACTCGTCGGAGGTGTCGAGAGTCAGGGACAACTCGTCGTTCGTGACGATGCGGTCGGGTAGGCCGATACCCCAGCCCTTGAAGCGAACTCCCATAATGTCAGCCCCTCACTGGTTCGGTACTCGGCCCAGTCTACGCCGTCGTCCTCGGCGAGTACCTACGCGGACACCACTTGGAGCGAGCAGCGCGCGACCGAAATCTGGCGCCCCCGTTCGTCGGTGAGTTCGATGGCCCAGACCTGCACGGTGCGGCCCTTGCGGATCGGCGTCGCGGTCGCGGTCACGACGCCGCTGCGTATCGGTCGCAGGTGCGAGATGTTCAATTCCGTACCCACCACGGCGTGGGCACCGTCGACGTTGAGCACGCCGCCCAACGACGCCGCGCCCTCGGCGAGGAGTGCCGAGACCCCCCCGTGCATGATGCCGAAGGGCTGGTGCACGCGGGGCGTGACGTCGAGGGCGAGGACCACTCGATCCGCGGTGGCCTCGAGGGTGCGGACACCGAGGTAGTCGTGCACGTTGGTGGCGTCGGGCGAGGGCGAGGGCGAGGGCGAGGGCGAGGGCGAGGGCGAGGTGTCGTCGGTCATGGGCGAAGTCTAGGAGCGACTGTGTAGCCTCGAGAAATGACCCGCACCGTGGATTTGCGATCCGACACCGTGACCCAGCCCACCCCCGAGATGCGCGAGGCGATGGCGCGCGCGGTCGTGGGCGACGACGGATTCGGCGACGATCCGACGGTGCGCGACCTCGAGGAACGCTTCGCCGAGATCGTGGGCAAGGAGGCGGCGCTGTTCGTCCCCTCGGGCGTGATGGCCAACCAAATCGCGGTGCGGATTCTGACGCGACCCGGTGACGTGATCGTCGCCGGGCGCCACCAGCACCTGGTGAGTTTCGAGATGGGGGCGTCGGCGCGCAACGCGTCGGTGCAATTCGCGCTGGTGGAGGACGACGCGGGCGAGGTGGGCGTCGACGACGTCATGGACATCGTGGACGCCCACCTCGACCACCAGGTCGCGATCTCGATGGTCAGTCTCGAGAACACCCACATGTTCGCCGGGGGAGCCCCCTGGGACCTCACGCGACTCGACGCCCTGGCGCGCGCACTCGGCGAGACGCCGGTGCACCTGGACGGGGCGCGTCTCTTCAACGCCGCCGTCGCGACCGGCCAGTCGCCGCGCGCGATCGCCGCGAGCGCGACGACCGTGATGGCGTGCCTCTCCAAGGGCCTGTGCGCCCCGGTGGGTTCGCTCCTGGCCGGTCCCGCCGCGTTGATGCGCGCGGCGCGCGTGGAGCGCAAACGACTCGGGGGCGCGATGCGCCAAGTCGGTGTCCTGGCGGCCGCGGGGCTCGTCGCCCTCGACACCATGGTGGACCGTCTGGCCGAGGATCACGCGCGCGCGCGGCGCGTGGCGCAACTGCTGGCCGGGGCCTTTCCCGAATCGGGGTTCGACCCCGCCACCTGTCGCACGAACATCGTGGCCTTCGACCATCCCCAGGCACGCCAGATCGT
This sequence comes from Actinomycetes bacterium, assembly GCA_021841725.1. Lineage (GTDB taxonomy): Bacteria > Actinomycetota > Acidimicrobiia > Acidimicrobiales > RAAP-2 > RAAP-2. Next base: position 4,189 of record JAKCEC010000126.1, read on the forward strand.
GCACGAACTGCGCGCGCGCGGAGTGTGGGGCGACACCGTCGCGCCGCGCCGGGTGCGCTTCGTCACCCACGCCGGAATCAGCGACGACGACCTCGACTTCCTCGCCGAGGTGTTGGCCGACTTCGTGCCCGCGACCTGAGGCGTCCTCACCCGCGCGACGCCCACCGTTCGCGCTAAGTTCACCCGGCGCGGTTGGTCGAGTCGTGGGGCCACGGGGTAGCCTGAGGGGGACTGCACGAGTGCGCCATGACGGACATCCTTCACCTCTCCACGTTTCTGCGCCGTCCGATCTTCGATCAGGACGGTGACCGGATCGGTCGCGTCCAGGACCTGGTCGCACGCTTGGGTGACGACCCGCACCCGCCCGTCGTCGGCGCGGTGATCCGTATCGAGGGGCGCAATCTCTTCGTGCCCATTCGCAAGATTGGGGGATTGGCCGAGGGGC
>JAKCEC010000127.1 GCA_021841725.1 Actinomycetes bacterium
TCTCGACAAGCTGGCTGCGGGCGCGGCGTCGTTCCTGGCCAAGCCCTTCACCCCGAGCGCGTTGGTGGACGAGGTGATCACCCTCCTCGCGCGACGCGCCCGCGCTTAGACGTTCGAGGGCTCGAAGCGGTACCCGAACCCGCGCACCGTGGTGATCCAGCGCGGGTGGTCGGGGTCGGTCTCAATCTTGAGACGCAGTCGTCGGATGTGCTCGGTGACCGTCGCCTCGTTCTGCCACTCCGGCGACGAGGCCCACACGTGCTCGAGGAGTTGTTCGCGTGAGAACACCTGGCGCGGCGACGAGGCGAGGAAGGAGAGCAGGGAGAACTCCTTGGCGGTGAGTTCCAAAATGGCCCCGTCGAGGTGCACCTCGTGGGTCTGTTCATTGATTTCGAGGGGCCCGAACTTCATGTTGGGTGCGTCGATGGCGTGCTGGGCCGAGTTGGCCCCCGCGCGCCGCAGCACCGTCTCGATGCGCGCCGACAACTCGCCGAGGGAAAAGGGCTTAACGATGTAGTCGTCGGCCCCCATCCTCAGGCCCGCGATGCGGTCGGACTCGAGTCCGCGCCCGGTGAGGAAGATGGCCGGGACGTCACTGATCTCGCGCACCTCGCGAAAGATGTCGCGGCCGTCCTCGTGGCCCAGGACGATGTCGAGCAGGATGAGGTCGGGCTCCTCCTCGGACACCGCGCGCAGCGTACTCGCCATGTCGGCCACGACACGCAATTGGTACCCCTCTTCGGGCAGGTAGCGCCCCAAGAGACCGACCATCTCCGCGTCGTCTTCGACCAACAGAATTGACGTCATTCGCATCCCCGTGCTCGAGCGTCACCCGACGAAACTCGCCGAGCGCGCGTACGCCCACATTCTAGGAGTCGGCGCTGATCGGTGGCGGTGTCCTCGCGTCGGTCGTCGAATAATCTCTGGGGGGGTCCGTATACTGAAGGGCGATGCGGGTCGTGCGTTCCCCACGGGGTCGTCGTCGCATCCCCACCCCCACTCACGTACCGGGAGATCCATGAAAGTCCCACGCTTCGCCCTCGCGCTCCTCGCCCTCGGCGCCACCCTGTGGCCCCAGGGAGCGGCCGACGCGCTCACCCTCGCCCCGGCCACGACCCTCCGTCTACCCGCGCCCAACTTCGGACTCAACCAGGGCTACCTCCCCTTCCAGTCGTGCTCCTCGGTGGGCAATTGCGCGGTCACCGGCATCTACCTCGGCGCCCACAACTACGCCGAGGGCGTCATCGACTACGAGGTCCGGGGGATCTGGCAGAAGCCCGTCAGCGTCACGCCCCCCAACGGGTACGTCGCCGCCAAGGGCGTCACCATGCAGGGCATGGCCTGCCCGAGCGACGGCAACTGCGTCGCGCTGGGCCAGTACGCGACGGCCACCGACCAACTGCCCTTCACGATCACCGAGGTGAACGGCGTCTGGCAGAAGGGCGCGGAGTTGGCGTTGCCCGTCACCGCGATGAGTACCGGCGAGTTCGCCAGTGCGCGCGCGCTCACCTGCGTCTCGACCGCCAACTGCACCGTGGTCGGTACGTACAGCACGAGCGCCCCGGTCTACGCCACGCGCGGCTTCATGATCACGCAGGTCCACGGCGTCTGGCGCCACGCCGTGAGCCTGACGCTGCCCGCGGACGCCAACGCCAATCCCTTCGCCTCGCTCGCGCAGGTCGCGTGCTGGAGCGCGACCGACTGCGCCGCCGTGGGTTCCTACGTCGACGCCAACAACGTCTCGCACGCCATCGAGGTCTCCGAGGTCCGCGGCATCTGGAAGACGGCGCTCGTGGTGGGACTGCCCGGTAACGCCAGCGCCTACGCGGGCGCCCAATTCAGTGAGGTCGCCTGCGCGGCCGACGGTTCCTGCGCGGCCGCGGGGACCTACAACACCATCACCGGCGCGGTCCAGCCGCTGGTCGCCCTCTCGGTGACGGGCGCGTGGGACCGGTCCTTCGAGGTCTCCCTACCCAACGCCGCCACCAATCCGTCGGCCCTCTTCTACGGCTTCAAGGGGGTGACCTGCGCCAGCGCGGGCAACTGCGTCCTCGGCGGGCAGTTCCTCGACCAGGGTGGCCACTACCAGGGCTTCTTCGCCAACGTCGTCAACGGCCACCTCCAGCGCGCCCAGGTGCTGCCCCTGCCCGCGGGGGCCCAACAGGCCGGCCACAACGGGGGCGTCGTGAGTATCAGTTGTCCGAGCGTCGGCGATTGCGTCGCCGGCGCGGCCTACCTGAACGCGCAGAACGCCTACGTCGCCCTGCTGGCGACCGAGACGAACAACGTCTGGTCGGCGGGTCCCACCGTCACCCTGCCCGGGAGCGCCACGACGGTGGGCGTCGCCGGCGGCGTCTACTCGGTGCAGTGCTTCACCGCGACGTCGTGTCAGGTGTCGGGCAGCTACCAGTCCGGGGTCACGCGCTACGACGGATTCGCGCTGGTCACCGCGCCCTGAGGACCGCGCGAGGGTTCATCTACAGCGCACCCTCTCGTAGCCACGTCTTCACTCGGGGATAACCCGACCTTCGTAGGGTGAGGACATGGCGCGCCCCGCACGGACATCTCCCCCCGGTCGACGGCGGGGTCGCGCTTCTTCTTCGGGGGCCGCGTGAGCGCGGCGTTCGAAACCGACGGCCGTCAGTCGGTCCTCGTCGTCGAGGACGAGGAGAGCTACCAGGACGCCCTCGCGGTGGGTCTGACGACCGAGGGCTTCGTCGTGGTCGGCGCCACGACGCTGGCCGACGCCCGCGACGTCCTGGCGCGCTCCACACCCGACATCATCTTGTTGGACCTCATGTTGCCCGACGGCTCCGGGGTGGACTTCTGTCGCGAGGTCGCGCACTCGAGTCGCATCCCGGTCATCATGTTGACCGCGCGCACGAGCGAAGTCGACGTCGTGCTCGGACTCGAGATCGGGGCCGCCGACTACGTCACCAAGCCCTACCGTCTGCGTGAGCTCGTGGCGCGCATGCGCGCGATCCTGCGGCGCCCGGCCCAGCGCAGCGACGAGGACTTCGTCGCCTTCGGCGACCTGCGCATGGACTTCGTACGCCGGTCGGTCACGCGCGCCGGCGTCGACATCGAGCTCAGTCGCAAGGAGTTCGACCTCCTCGCGCTCTTCGCCGCCCACCTGGGTCAGGTGGTGACGCGCGAGGTCTGCCTGGACACCCTCTGGTGGGGGATGCAGCTGGCCGACACCCGCACCCTCGACACCCACGTCAAGCGCCTGCGCCAAAAGATCGAACTCGACCCCACCCAGCCGCGCCACCTCCTGACCATCCGCGGGGTCGGCTTCCGACTCGACGCCTAAGTCGTCGGTCTCCCCCTAGGTTGGGGTAGTGCGTACCGGCGACCACGCCCCCGACTTCACCCTGCGCGACCATCGCGGCCTCCCCTTCCACTTGGGCGACGCCCTGGCCGACGGGCCCGTCGTCCTCTTCTTCTACCCCGCCGCGGGATCGGCCGGCTGCACGGCGGAGTCGTGCCACTTCCGGGACCTGGCGGCGCAGTTCGCCGACGCCGGGGCCCAACGCGTCGGCGTGTCGATGGACGGCGTCGAGCGACAGGCGTCCTTCGCCGACGCGAACGCCCTCGACTACCCCCTCCTGGCCGACGTGGGGGGTCACGTCGCCGCCGCCTACGGCGTGAAGCGGCCGCTCGACCTGTTACGCGTGCGCCGCACCACCTTCGTCATCGACGTCGACCGGCGCATCCTCGAGAAGATCACCGGCGAGTTTTCCATGAACGCCCACGCCGACCGCGCCCTGGCCGCCCTGGCCGCGCGCGCCTGATCAGAGCGCCAGGAGCGCCACCGCCGGGTCTTCGAGGAAGCGCGCGACGTGGGCCAGCGCCCGCGACGCCAGGGCGCCGTCGATCTGTCGGTGGTCGAAGGTCAGCGACACCTCCACCACGTCGCGTACGACGAGTTGCCCGTCGTGCACCCACGGCGACGCGGCGATGCGTCCCACGCAGAAGATGGCCCCGGTGCCGGGGGGCAGGATGGCCATCGCCGCGTCCACGGCGAAGGGGCCGACGTTGGTGATGGTCAAGGTGGTGCCGGCCATGTCGGCGGGTGTCGTGGTGCCCGCGCGCGCGGTGGTGACCAACGCGGACAGCGCCGTCGCCATCCCCGCGAGGTCGAGCCGGTCGGCGTCCTTGACGTTGGGCACGATGAGGCCGCGCGGCGTATCGGCGGCGATCCCCAGGTTCACGAAGCGCCGCACCACGACCTCGCTGTTCGACGCGTCGAAACTCGAATTGAGGCCCGGGTAGTGGCGCGCGGCGTCGCACACCGCGAGGGCGACGATGCTCAGGGGCGAGAGGCGTACGTCGGCGAAGCGCGGGTGCGCGCGCAGCGCGGCGAGTAGTTCACTGGTCCGGGTCACGTCCACGCGCACCCACACGACCGCCTGGGGTTGTTGGGTGGTGCTCTGGAGCATCGCGTCCGCCATGGCCTTCACCACGCCCTTGACGGGGATGCGCTCCTCGCGCGGGCCCTCGTGCCACGCGGCGAGTTCGCGCCCGACGAAGGACGTCGTCGTCGTGGGAGGCGGTGCGCTCACGGCGGTGCGCGCCGCGGCCCCGCCGCGGTGTGCGCGTTCGACGTCGGCGCGGGTGATCACGCC
>JAKCEC010000128.1 GCA_021841725.1 Actinomycetes bacterium
CCTGTACTTCCAAGTACCCCTGATGGTCCTCGTGATCACCCCCGCCCTCAACGGGCTGCGTCCGCAGTGGCGTGAGGCCGCCGCCAACCTCGGCGCGTCGAAGTGGCGGTACTGGCGTCACGTCGGCCTGCCCGTGCTGGCCCCGCCGGTGCTCGGCTCCATGTTCTTGCTCTTCGGGAGTGGCTTCTCCGCCTACGCGACCACCGAAGCCCTCACCGGTGGCACCATCGCCCTCACTCCCCTCCAAATCGGCTCCATCCTCCAGGGCAACGTCATCTCGGGGCAGGAGAACGTCGGGTACGCCCTCGGCCTGGGCATGATCGTGATCCTGCTCATCTCGGTCGTCGGGTACGCCCTGCTCCAACGGCGTACGTCGCGATGGTTGCGCCCGTGACCCCGCTCGACCTCGGCGACGACCTCGGCGTCGAACCCTTCGCGATCACCGCCCCCGTGACGGGCACCGCCCGAGGACCGCGTCGATCGCCGCGCTGGGGCCGCGGCCTCGTTCTCCTCGTCGCCGCGCTCTACTTCATCGTTCCCATCTACGCCGCGCTGGATTTCGCGCTCCAGAACATCCAGGGCCACTTCTCGCTCGCCCCGCTGACCCAGATCACCGCCCAACCGGGTTTCGCCGCGGCGGTGGGTCTGTCGTTTCGACTCTCGGTCGTCACGCTGGCGATCGAGTTGGTGCTCATGGTCCCCACCGTGATCTACGTGCACCTTCGACTCCCACGATTTCGTCGCGTGATGGAAGTCGTCACGCTGCTGCCGATCGTGATCCCCCCCATCGTCTTGATCCTGGGCGTGCTCCACGCGGCGCGCCCCTACCAATGGATCTCGTCGTCGCCCTACCTACTGGCCGCGGTGTACGTGATACTGGCCATGCCCTTCGTCTACCGTTCACTCGATTCGGGGCTAGGCGCCCTGGACCTGCGCACGCTGGTGGAGGCGTCACGCTCCCTCGGCGCGGGTTGGATCGCCACCCTGTGGCGCGCGGTGCTCCCCAATCTCCGATCGGCCCTGCTCTCGGCGTCGGTCCTCACGTTGGCGCTGGTCTTCGGTGAGTTCACCATGGCTCAACTCGACCTGTGGACGACGGTTCCCGTGTGGATCTACAACTCCTCCTCCACCGACCCCCACGTCGTGACCGCGGTGTCGATGATGTTCCTCCTCGTCATGTGGTTAGTCCTCACCCTCATCGTCTCTCTCGACCGTACCCACCGACGCGCCAAAGGACCCTCACGTTGACCACCGACGACCTCCTCACCCTCGCCGCGGCGACCACCGACGCCCCCGTCGCCGGCGCGCCGCTCGCCCTCGTGGAACTCACGCGCAGTTACGGCCCGACGCGGGCCCTCGACCGCTTCTCCCTCGACGTACGGCCGGGCGAGTTCGTCGCGCTGCTCGGTCCGTCCGGGTGCGGCAAGACGACCGCCCTGCGAATGGTGGCGGGCTTCGAACGGCCCGACATCGGTCAGGTCCGCGTCGACGGCGTCGACGTGTCGGGCGTGCCCGCGCAGAAACGCGACATGGGCATGGTCTTTCAGAGCTACTCGCTCTTCCCCAACCTCACGGCGCGCGACAACGTGGCCTTCGGCCTGCGCCTGCGACGTCAACGCGCGGGCGTGCGCCGTCGACGCGCCCTCGAGCTCCTCGACCTCGTGGGTCTGGCGGAGCACACCGCGAAATTCCCCCACCAGCTCTCGGGTGGCCAGCAACAGCGCGTGGCGCTGGCGCGCGCCCTCGCCATTGAACCGCGGGTCCTCCTCCTGGACGAACCCCTCTCGGCCCTCGACGCTCAGGTGCGCGGCGAACTGCGCGATCAGATCCGGGCCCTCCAACAACGCCTCAACATCACCACGCTGTTCGTCACGCACGATCAAGAGGAAGCCCTCTCCCTGGCCGATCGGGTCTGCGTGATGAACCGCGGACGCGTCGAGCAGATCGCCACCCCCGCCGAGCTCTACGCCCACCCCTCCAGCGCGTTCGTGGCCGAGTTCGTCGGAGTCTCCAGTCGCGTGCCGGTGGACCGCCGCGGTGAGCACGTGGTGATCTTCGATCGCGACGTCGCGGTTCGTGGCGCGCCCCTCGCCGGCCACGTCGGGGCGTTGGACGCCCTCCTGCGCCCCGAGGACGTCCGCGTGCGACCCGCCGACGCCGGGAACGGCGTCGTCCAACACCGCGTCTTCCTCGGGGCGAGCACTCGTCTCGAGGTCGGATTCGCCGACGTCGTCCTCAAGACCGACGTGGGCTCGAGTGACGCGAACCGCTTCGAGATCGGGACGCGCGTGACACTGGAGATGGTGGCGTCCGACGTCCTGGTGGCGTCGCGTCGGATCCCCGCCGCCGCCCTCGATTAGCGCGGCGGACGAGTTGCGAGGTCCCGGCGAATCTCTGATTTTTGGACCTTGCCCATGGTGTTGCGCGCCAGCGCCGGCACCACGACGAAACGCTTCGGTACCTTGAACGGCGCCATCGCCGCCCGGGCGCGCTCGCGCAAGTCGTCGACGTCCAGGTGCGCGTCGGGGTGCGCCACGACGACGGCCGTCACGGCCTCACCGAAGTCCGCGTCGGGCACCCCGACGACCGCCGACTCCAACACCCCGGGGAAGGCGTCGATGATCAGTTCGAGTTCCTTGGGGTACACGTTGAGCCCCCCGGTGATGATGAGGTCCTTCTCGCGTCCGACAATCTCGAGGTACCCGTCCGCGTCGAGGACTCCCACGTCACCGGTGATGAAGTACCCGTCGGGGGTGAACTCCGTCTCGGTGAGGTCCGGTCGCTTCCAGTAGCCGGCGAACACGTTGGGCCCGCGCACCTGCACGACGCCCGGCGAGGGGCCCTCCACGCGCACCGCCACGCCGGGCAGGGCCGTGCCGACGGTGCCGACGCGCCGTTCTCCGCGCAGTGGATTGGAGGTGATCATGCCCGTCTCGGTCATCCCGTAGCGCTCGAGGATGCGATGGCCGGTGCGCGCGAAGAACTCCTCGTGCGTGCTCACGAGCATCGGTGCCGAGCCCGAGACGAAGAGTCGCATCGAGGCGGTGACCGCGGCGTCGAAGCGTTCGTCGCCCAAGAGGCGCGTGAAGTGCGTGGGCACCCCCATCAAGACGGTGGACGCGGGCAACGCCTCGATCACCCGATCGACGTCGAAGCCGCCCAGGAGCCGCAGACTGGCCCCGCTGGCGAGCGCACAGTACGCCGCGACGAAGAGTCCGTGCACGTGGAAGAGGGGCAGCACGTGCACCAGGACGTCGTCGGCGTCGATGGCCCACTCCCGCGTGAGGGTGACGCAGCCGAACACGAGGTTCCCCTGCGTGAGCACCGCCCCCTTGGGACGCCCCGTGGTTCCCGAGGTGAAGAGCATGGCGGCCGGCGTCGATTCGTCGGTGACCTCGTCGCCGAAGACTCCGGGGCGATCCCGGGCGGCGTCCACCAGTTCACCCAGGGTCGCGCGCGCCACGCTCGTCGCGAGCGCCGCCTCGCGCACCAGCAGTACGGGCTCGCAGTCGTCGAGCAACTCAAGGACCTCACGGTCCGTGTAGGCCGTGTTGAGCGGGACGAACAACGCCCCCACCCGTGCGCACGCCACGTTGAGCGCCAGCACGTTCGCGCTGGCGGCCTCGTGAACCGCGACGCGCGCACCGCGCGCCACGCCGTAGTCCTCGACCAGCGCGTGAGCGAGTTGCGCCGAGAGTTCCTCGAGTCGACCGAACGTCATTTCGCCCGCGGCACTGTAGATCGCGACTTTGCGCGGTGTGCGTCGACCCGCACCCAGCAGGGTGTGGACTAACGGATTCGAAGGGCTCGCGCCCCCGGGGGAGAGACCACTCACGTTGCTCACCCGTGCCCCCCGTGCCCCGGCATGAGCGAAGATTACCAGCGCTGTCGCCCGCGGCGTGATTCCGGATTCTGGTGTCCCGCACGACGACGGACGACGGGACGCGCCGTCGTGCCTCGTCATCTCGACGCACGCCGGTGACCGGCGACTATCTCCGACGCGACGTCTTTCACCGCCGCGAGACGTAGAAAAGAGGGCGCTCAGGTGGTGACCGTAGCCGAGTCCACGGCCACCACCGAGCCCAACACGCATCCGGCAGTCGCGAGACCCCTGGGGGTCCTTGGCAGACGCCGACGCCGATGCGGCATGTTCGCAGAGTAGCACCATTGAAAATCGACATTCTCGACTTTTTGCCCCGGTGGACACTACCCATCGGTAACTGCCGATGAGACCCGCTGGGTTCGCCGGGTCGCGTCGTGGTCACAGGTCCCGGCGGGGCGCCACGTCGTCACCTGGTCGCGGGGCGCACGCGCCGGAATGCGGGCCGACGCGTCGGCGCGTCCGATCGCGAGGCCGTTCGACACCCCACCGCGCGCGGCGTCGTACACCGCGAGTGCGCACCTCCACCGTGGCGGTAGAGCAACAATCCGGCTGTCGCGGTCTCGGGGAGAAGAGACCGCGACAGCCGGGAGGGTTACGAGTTACTCGAGGGGACGGACGAGCCTTTTTCCCCGCGAACACCCTTCGACGAGGTCCGCTCAGTTACTCGTTTGCACGCGCATCGAGGTCACGGTGCCCGACGCCGTACTCGACAGAATCAGGTTCACG
>JAKCEC010000129.1 GCA_021841725.1 Actinomycetes bacterium
GCGCACGGTGCCCTTCGTCGCCAAGGCCACCGGGGTGGCGCTCGCGCAGGTCGCCGTCGAGGTGATGCTCGGGGTCACCCTGGCCCAATTGCGCGAGCGCGGCGCGGTGCCCGCGCAGACCCCCGTCCCGACCTACGTCAGCGTGAAGGAGGCGGTGCTGCCCTTTAACCGGTTCCCCGGCGTCGACACGCTGCTCGGACCCGAGATGCGATCGACCGGCGAGGTGATGGGTATCGGTGAGAGCTTCGGTATCGCCTTCGCCAAGGCCCAATTGGGGGCCGGCACCGGCCTGCCCCGCGAGGGCCAGGTCTTCTTCTCGCTCGCCGATTCCGACAAGGTCGCCGGGGTGAAGGTGGCGAGCGCGTTGCGCGACTTGGGCTTCACGTTGGCCGCCACCGTGGGCACCGCGGGGTACCTGCGGGCGCACGGCGTCGAGGTCGAGACTCTGGTGGGCAAGATCGGCGCGGCGGACCTGGGGGTCGACGCGGTGTCGCTGATCGCGTCGGGCGCGGTGCAGATGGTCATCAACACCCCCTCGGGACGGAGTGCTCGCGCCGACGGCGCCGCCATCCGCATGGCCTGCACCGTGTACAAGGTGGCGTGCATGACGACGCTCAGCGCCGCGCACGCCGCGGCGCGGGGGATCGCCGACACGCGCGAACGCGGATGGCGCGTCGCGTCCCTGCAGGAACTCCATCGATGACGCTCGCCACGCACGTGGGCGGGGTCGCCCTGCCGTCCTTCGTCCTCACCGCCGCCGGCACCGCGGGCCACGGGGATGAACTCGCGGGGTACGGCGACGTGAGCGAGCTCGGGGCGGTCGTCACCAAATCGCTCGCCGCCTTTGAGTGGGCGGGCAACCCCGCCCCCCGGGTCGCGTCGTGGGGCGCGGACATGGTGAACGCGGTGGGACTGGCCGGTCCCGGGGTCGACGCGTGGCGCCGCGAGCAGCTACCGCGCCTGCGACGGCGCGGTGCCCGGGTGGTGGGCTCGATTTGGGGGCGCAGCGTCGCCGAATTCGCCGACGCGGCGCTCGCCATGCGCGGCGCCGAGGTCGTGGCCCTCGAGGTCAACGCGTCCTGTCCGAATCTCGAGGGCCGCGCGGGTATTTTCGCGCACTCCCCGGAGATGACGGGGCGCATCGTCGAGGCCGCGGCGGTGGCGGACCTGCCGCTCTGGGTGAAACTCTCGCCCAACACCCCCGAGCTGGTGGACGTCGCGCGCGCGGCGGTGAGCGCGGGGGCGAGCGCCCTCGTGCTGGTCAACACGGTCCTCGGCATGGTGATCGATATTGAGGCGCGTCGACCGGCGCTCGGCAACGGCGGGGGAGGCCTGAGCGGAGCGGGCATCCTGCCGGTGGCCCTGCGCGCGGTCTACGAGTGTCGCGCCGCCCTGGTCGAGACGCCCATCGTGGGCGTGGGCGGAGTGTTCTCGGGCGAGGACGCCATCGCCATGGTGATGGCCGGTGCGAACGCCGTGGAGGTGGGCACCGCCACGTTCGCCGACCCGCGCGCGCCCTGGCGGGTGGCGCGCGGGGCCGGTGAATGGTTGCACCGCCACGGGGTGAGTTCGATCGAAGAGATACGGGGGTGCGCCCATGGATGAGACGTTCGGACAGCGCTTGCAGGAGCGCATTCGCGCCCTGGGTCCGCTCTGCGTCGGCGTCGATCCCTCCGCGGCGACGCTGGCGCTCTGGCATCGACCCGACTCGGTCGAGGGGGTGGAGTTCTTCGCTCTGGCGACCCTCGAGGCGGCGCTGGGCTCCGCCGCGGCGATCAAGCCCCAGGTCGCCTACTTCGAACGCTTCGGGTCCGCCGGGTATCGGGTGCTGGAGCGACTCATCCTCGAGGCGCGTGACGCCGGCGTCCTCGTCATCGCCGACGCCAAGCGCGGTGACATCGGCGTGACCAACGACGCCTACGCCAGCGCGTGGCTCGACGCCGCCTCGCCCCTGGGGTGCGACGCGGTGACGGTGAGCCCCTTCACCGGGGTCGGCGCGTTGAGCCCCTTCTTCGCGCGCGCGAGGGGCGGCCGCGGGGTGTTCGTCTTGGCGGCCACCTCCAACGACGAGGGGCGCTCGCTGCAGCGCGCGCGCACCGACGACGACGTCGCGGTGGAGGACCTGGTCCTGGGCTCGGTCGCCGAGATCAACCGGCGCGACGAGGGCTTGGGCTCCCTCGGGGTCGTCCTGGGCGCCACCCGGGACCGCCCGCGCTTCGACCTCGCGTCCCTGCACGGGCCCTACCTGGTGCCCGGGGTCGGGGCTCAGGGCGCCACGCCCGAGCACGTGGGACGCCTCTTCGAGCGCTGCCCCGAGGGAACGGTCCTGGTGAACGTGTCCCGGGCGGTTTCCGAGGCGGGCCCCGAACGTTCGGCCCTGCGCGACGCCGTTCGGCGCTGGCGTGACAACTTAAGTACTTTTCTATAGAAACAGGACGCCCTCAGGGGGTATTCTGGCGTAGTGGCTCCCGTTCCTCCTTCCCTCACTCAAGAACAGCGAGTGGCCGCGTCGCGCGCGGCGGTGGCGAACCGTCGTCGTCGCGCCGAGGTGAAGCGGATGGTGAAGTCCGGTGAGTTGTCCCTGGAGGAGTTGTTCGCCCTGGCCGAACGCGAGGAGTGCGTCGCCCAGATGCGTGCGTACGACCTCATCAGCGCCCTGCCCGCCATCGGCGAGGTGAAGGCGGCGCGCATCATGAAGAGCGCCGCCATTGCCCAGACCCGGCGGATTCGCGGGCTCGGACCGCGCCAACGAGAGCAACTCTTCCACGCCCTTGTGCGCTGATCCCCTGGTCGTAGTACTCATCGGACCAGGCGGGGTCGGTAAGGGTACCGTCGCGCGACGGCTCTTGACCCTCGATCCACGACTCTGGCTCAGCCAATCGTGGACGACGCGCGCGCCGCGACCCGCCGAGACGGGCGAGGAGTACGTCTTCGTCACCCGCGAGGCCTTCGACGACGCGATCCGTCGCGACTTCTTCTACGAGTGGGCCGAGTTCCACGGCAACCTCTACGGTACGCCCCGGCCTACGCCGCCCGCGGACCACGACGTGTTGCTGGAAATCGAGGTTGAGGGCGCGCGTCAGGTGCGACGACGTGACCCGCGCGCGGTCGTCTTCTTGCTGACCGCGCCGACGATGGCCCTGCTCGAGCAACGTTTGCGCGGCCGCGGCGACCCGGAAGAACACGTGCGACAACGCCTCGACTCCACCCGCCGCGAGATCGAGCGAGGTCGCGAACTCAGTGACTACGTGGTGGTCAACGACGACATCGATCGCGCGAGCCACGAAATCCTCTCTATACTGGAGGGGCTTCGCCAGTCGCGGCGAATTCCCTCGTAAAAGGACGAACTCTTCATGGCTGAACGCCCCACCCTCGTCGACCCGCCCATCGAGAACCTCCTGCACAAGGTGGGTGACTCGAAGTTCACCCTGGTGGCCGTGGCGGCCATCCGCGCGCGCGAGATCAACGAGTACTACAACGGGCTCGGATCGGGACACGGCGCGCTGATCCCGCCGCAGGTCTCCTCGTTGTCGAACAAGTCCCTGTCGCTGGCGATGGAGGAGCTCTACGAGGGCAAGCTGGAGTTCCACCGGCCCACGGTCCAGGAGTTGGAGCAGGAGCGCCTCGAGGCCGAGGCCCGAGAGCAGGCGCGGGTGGATGCGGCGAATGACCTCGACGCCTTCACCGATGCCCTACGCGACGCCTGAGCGCGACGCGCCTCGTATTGTCCTAGGAGTAGCGGGCGGCATCGCCGCCTACAAGGCCGTCGAAGTGTTGCGGCGCCTGCGCGCCGCGGGCTACTTCGTCTCCCCGGTCCTCACCCCCGACGCCACCCGATTCGTGGGGACCGTCACCTTCTCGGCGCTGGCCTCGGAGCCGGCGCGGGTGTCGCTCTACGGTGACGCGTCCACGCCCATCCCCCACACCCACCTGGGCCAGCGCGCCGACCTCGTCGTCGTGGCGCCGGCGACCGCCCACCTGATCGCGCGCTACGCCATGGGTCTGGGCGACGACCTCCTCACCGCGACGTTGCTGGCCACGCGCGCGCCGGTGCTCCTGTGCCCCGCGATGCACACCGAGATGTGGGAACAACCCTCGGTGCAGGAGAACCTGGCCACCCTGCGACGCCGCGGCGTGATGGTCTTGGAACCCGCGCAGGGCCCCTTGGCCGGGGGCGACGAGGGGGCGGGCCGTCTGCGCGAACCCGACGAGATCGCGGCCCTCGTCGAGCGCATCCTGGGGGGCTATGGCGGCATCTTGCACGGACGCCACCTCCTGATCAGTGCCGGGGGGACCCGAGAGGCCCTCGACCCCGTGCGCGTGATGACCAACCGGTCCTCGGGCCACCAGGGCTACGCCCTGGCCGAGGTGGCCGCGCGCCTGGGCGCGCGCGTGACCCTGGTGAGCGCGGCGCACCGCGACGTCGCCCTCGACGTGCGAGGCGCCGTGCACGTCGTGGCGGTCGAGAGCGCCGCCCAGATGGCGGCGGCGATGTTCGAGCACTTCGACACCGCCGACGTGGCGATCATGGCCGCCGCGGTGTCGGACTTCACGTTCG
>JAKCEC010000004.1 GCA_021841725.1 Actinomycetes bacterium
ACCGGGCGCGACGCCGAAGAACCCCGCCTCGGGGTTGATGGCGTAGAGTCGACCGTCCGCGCCGGGCTTCATCCAGCAGATGTCGTCACCGATGGTCTCGACGCGCCAGCCCGGCAGGGTCGGCACCAACATGGCCAGGTTGGTCTTGCCACAGGCCGAAGGGAACGCCGCCGCAATGTAGCGCGACAGCCCCGCGGGGTTGGTCAGTTTCAAGATGAGCATGTGCTCGGCGAGCCAACCGCCTTCGCGCGCCATGACGCTCGCGATGCGCAGGGCGAAGCACTTCTTGCCGAGCAGGGCGTTGCCGCCGTAGCCCGAACCGAAGGAGATGATCTCCTTGGTGTCGGGGAAGTGCACGATGTACTTGTGCTCGTCGTTGCAGGGCCAGGCGACGTCGGGCTCACCCGCGGCGAGCGGCGCGCCCACCGAGTGCAGGGCGGGTACGAAGTAGCCCTCGTCACCCAGCAGGTCCAGGACCGGCTGACCCATGCGGGTCATGATCTTCATCGACACCGCCACGTAGGCCGAATCGGTGATCTCCACGCCCAGGTGCGCGATGTCCGAACCGAGGGGACCCATGGAGAAGGGCACCACGTACATGGTGCGGCCCTTCATGCACCCCGTGAAGAGTCCCGTGAGGGTGGCGCGCATCTCGACGGGGTCGCGCCAATTATTGGTCGGACCCGCGTCGATCTCGAGGGTCGAGCAGATGTAGGTGCGGTCCTCGACGCGCGCCACGTCACTGGGGTCCGAGACCGCGTAGTAGCTGTGGGGACGCTTCGCGTCCGAGAGCCTCTTGAAGGTCCCGTTGTCCACGAGCAACTGACAGAGTTCGTCGTACTCACGCTCCGATCCGTCGCACCAATGGATACGATCGGGGGTAGTGAGTTGCGCTACTTCTTCGACCCAGTCAATGAGTTGCTTATTTGATGTCGGGTACGTCACCGGTAATGCCTCCATTACTCTCGTCGCGCCGCGGTCGTGCGTGCGCGTTCAAACCGTTCAATACCGTGTCAAGTTCCGCTGACCCTCCGGTGATCGGAGAGTCGACTCGGGGGGAAGACGACGTCATCAAGCGTATCGCCGCGATTCTCGGTCGTAGTCCGATTCCGCGCGGGGAGCGCCACATCGGCGACGACGCCGCCGTGCTCGCCCCCTTCGTCGGCCAGGCGCTGATCTCCACCGACGTCGCCGTGCTCGGGGTCCACCTCGACGGGGCGCTCTTTCCCCTCGAGGACCTCGGATTCAAGGCGGTGGCGTCGGCGGTATCGGACCTCGCGGCGATGGGGGCCCGCCCGCGCGGTGCGGTTATTGCGGTTTCGTCGCCTCCCGGGACGGATCTCGAGGAGTTGCACCGCGGCGTCGGCGACGCCGCGGTGATCACGTCGTGCCCCATCGTCGGCGGTGACCTCACCCGAGGCAACGATGTCTCCATCGCGGTCACCGTCTTCGGCGAGTGCCCCGGGGGTGACGCCGTACTGCGCAGCGGCGCGCGCGCGGATGAAAAGATTTTGGTGACCGGACCCCTCGGACGCTCGGCGGCGGGGCTGCGCCGTCGACGCGGCGGGGCGGCGCTCCAAGATGAACTGGTGGTGGCTCACCGCCGACCGTGGCCGCGCGTGGCGGAGGGTATCGCGGCGCGCGGGGCCGGCGCGAGCGCCATGATGGACCTCAGTGACGGTCTCGGGCTGGACCTGCATCGTTTGGCCGACGCCTCAGAGGTCGGCTTCGTCCTCGACAACGTCCCCGTGGCCGAGGGGGCCAGCGAGTCCGAGGCGATCAGTGGCGGCGAGGACTACGAGTTATTGATCGTGACCCCCAACGTCGAACGACTGCGCCTGATCTTCGCGGACCGGGGCTTGCGCCAGCCCATTCAGATCGGTCGGGTCGTCGCGGACGTCCACGTACGGACCTGGCGAGGCGACCCCTTCGCGCGTCGTGGGTGGCAACACCAGTTGTAGATGACGCGATGACCAACGCGACGTCGCCGTCGCCGTGGGAGGGGGGCGCCTAAGCGGTCGTGCCCGTGCGACGCACGGGCTTGGTGACCTTGCCCGATCGCAGGCAGCCGGTGCAGACGTTCATGCGCACGGGGGTCGCACCGACGAGGGCGCGCACGCGCTGAATGTTCGGGTTCCAACGACGCTTGGTGCGACGGTGCGAGTGCGAGACGTTCATGCCGAAGGACGGCTTCTTCCCGCAGATTTCGCAGACTGATGCCATGATGGACTTCTCCTTCGTCACCTACGCCGCCCGATGCGTCGTCTCGATAAACCGAATGACCATTGTAGCATCGCTACCGATGACCTCATTGACCACCCTGACAGCCGCCGATCTGTCACGGGCCGTGACCACCTACGCCGGGCTACTGCGCGCGCAGCGCGACGTGATCAACCGACTCAATGTTTTCCCGGTTCCCGACGGTGATACGGGCACGAATATGACCCTAACGGTCGAATCGGTGGTCGCCGACGTCCACGCCCTCGGCCGCGAGGTCACGATGGCCGAGCTCTGTCGGGCGATCGCGCAAGGGTCCTTGATGGGCGCGCGGGGCAATTCGGGGGTCATTCTGTCGCAAATGTTGCGCGGCTTGATCCAGGGCTTCGGCGACGACCAGGTGGACGCCACGGAACTGGCCGCCGGCCTGGTGCGCGCCGACGTCCTCGCGCGCCAGGCCGTCGCGCGCCCCGTCGAGGGGACCATTCTGTCGGTCGCGCGCGCGGCCGCCGAGGGGGCCCAGAACGCCTCCTCCCTCGAGTCGGTGGTGCACGGGGCGCGCGACGCGGCCCGCGCGGCGCTGGCGCGTACGCCCGACCAGCTCGCCGTGCTCAAGCAGGCGGGGGTGGTCGACTCGGGGGGCACGGGCCTGGTGCTCTGGTTCGACGCCCTCTGTCACGTGGTGGCCGGTGACCCGCTGCCCGCGACGCCCGACCTGGCGTCGACGAGCGCCCTGCCCGAGGTGCACGAGAACCTGGCCGGCGACGTCGGTGACTTCCGCTACGAAGTGATGTTCCTGCTCGACGCCGAGGACGACCGGATGGACACCTTTCGTGACGGGTGGGCGGGCCTGGGTGACTCCATCGTCGTCGTCGGGGGCGAGGGTACCTACAACTGCCATATCCACACCAACGACATCGGCGCCTCCATCGAGGTCGCGGTGGAGGTCGGACGTCCGCGCCGGATACGCGTGAGCGATCTCAACGAGCAGGTCATCGAGGAACGGTGGGTGCGCGAGTCGCACGTGTTACCCGACGCGCCCGTGACCCCCGTCCCCACCACCGCCGTGGTGGCGGTGGTGGTCGGCGACGGAGTGGGTCGGATCTTTCAGACGCTGGGCGTGCGCGGTCTCGTCACCGGCGGCCAGACGATGAATCCGTCGACGGCGGAACTGGTCGAAGCGGTACGCGGCACCGGCGCGACCCAGGTGATCATCCTGCCCAACAACCGCAACATTCGAGCGGTCGCCGAGCAGGTGGACGGTCTCGTCGAGGCCGTCGTGCGGGTGGTGGCGACCGACTCGATCGTGGAAGGTTTCGCGGCCCTGTTGAACTACGACCCCGACGCCGACGTCGAGGAGAATTATCGGACGATGTCGGATTCGGCGGACCACGTCACGGCGGGCGAGGTGACGCGCGCGGTGCGCGACACGCGCACCGACGTGGGCGAGGTCCGCGCGGGCGACTGGATCGGCCTGGGCGCGGGAGGGGTGCTGGCGATCGGGACCCGACTCGACGAGGTGAACGAGCGACTGCTGCGGTGCCTGATCAAGGACCAGCACGAATTGGTGACCGTTATCGAGGGCGAAGGTTCCTCGAGCGCGTCGACGCGGGCGGTGCGCGAGTTCATCGCCGTCCAGTACCCGCAGTTGGGCGTCGAGGTGCACCACGGGGGCCAACCCCTCTACCCGTATCTCTTCGGCGTCGAGTAGCGCGGTGGGCGCCGCCGCACGTCGCCTGCGCGCGCTGAGCGAGATCCCGGTCAGTCAGTTGCGCCACGTCGGGCCCCAGCGCACCGCGGCCCTCGCGGCGCTCGGCCTCGAGAACGTGCTGGACCTCCTCACGCTCTTTCCGCGCCGGCACATCGACCGCACCCGCCGCGTGGACCTGTCCGATCTCACGGTGGGCGAGGAGGCCGCCGTCTTCGCCGAGGTGCGCTCGAGTGCCGCGCGGCGGACTCGTCAGGGGAAGTCCCTGGTGGACGTCACGGTGGTCGATGACGGCGAGACCATGAAGGTGGCGTTCTTCAATCAGCCCTGGCGCGCCGCCCAGCTGGTCCCGGGCGTACAGGCCATCTTCTTTGGCAAGGTCAGTGATTTTCGCGGCACGCGACAGATGACCAACCCCGTCGTCGACGTCGTGGTCGGCGCCTCGGGCGAGGACCACGACGCCCGTCGGGTCGGGGGCATCGTGGCGCTCTACCCGGCGTCGGAGAAGGCGGGCGTCACCAGTTGGGAGATGGGTGGTTTCGTCGAGGAGTCCCTGCGGCGCGCCGGACCGCTGCTCGACCCGCTCGACGAGGCGGTCCGGAGCGACTACTCCCTCGTGGACCGCACGGCGGCGTTCTGGGGCATCCACCTCCCCACGGACATGGCGCAGGTGGCGCCGGCGCGCCGGCGCCTCGTCTTCGACGAATTCCTTCGCCTCCAACTCCTGCTCGCGCTGCGGCGACGGCGATTGCACGAGTCGTCGACGGGCGTGCGCCACCCCTTTGACCCCGCGGACCTCGAGGCGATCCCCGGGTCCTCGCCCCCGCCGGGGTCGTCCCTCGTGCGTCAGTTCCTCGCGGCGCACCGCTTCGCCCTGACGAGGGCGCAGCGTCGGGTGCTGGGCGACATCGGCCGCGACATGTCCTCGCCCATCCCCATGCACCGCCTCCTGCAGGGCGACGTCGGTTCGGGCAAGACGGTGGTGGCGCTCACCGCCCTGCTGATGTGCGTCGACGGCGCGCGTCAGGGTGCGGTCATGGCGCCCACCGAGGTCCTGGCCGAGCAGCACGCCCAGGCCCTACGCGCCGATCTGGCGGGGCTGCGCGTGCGCGACGACGAGGTGTTGGGGGGCGAGCGCGACGTGGTGGTGCGGCTGCTCACGGGACGGGTGAAGGGCAAGGAACGTCAGGCAATACTGCGCGAACTCGCGCGCGGTGGCGTGGACATCGTGGTGGGGACTCACGCCCTGTTGAGCGAGGACGTGCGCTTTCGGTCCCTGGGCGCCATCGTCATCGACGAACAACACCGATTCGGGGTGGAGCAGCGCGCGCTGCTGCGCGACCAGGGTCGAGCCCGTTCTGACGAGCCCGTCGACCCCGACGTGTTGGTGATGACCGCGACGCCGATCCCGCGCACCGCCGCCATGGTGGTGTTCGGGGACCTGGACCGCAGTGTGCTCGACGAGATGCCCGCGGGCCGGCGCGCGGTCGCTACGGCGTGGGCGCGGTCGACCACCGAGGTCGAGGCGGCGTGGCGCCGGGTCCGCGAGGAGGTGGCGGCGGGTCGACGGGCGTACGTGGTGTGCCCCCTGGTGTCGGACTCCGAGCGCGTCGAGGCGACGAGCGCGGTCGCCGAGCGCACGCGCCTGGCGACGCACGAACTGCGCGGCCTCAGCGTGGGTCTACTGCACGGTCAGATGAAGGGCGCCGAGAAGGACGAGGTGATGAGCCAGTTCCGCGCGGGTGAAATCCAAGTGCTCGTCGCGACGGTGGTGATCGAGGTCGGCGTCGACGTCGCGGCGGCGTCCGTGATCGTCATCGAGGACGCGTGGCGCTTCGGTCTCGCGCAACTGCATCAATTGCGCGGGCGCGTGGGTCGCGCGGACGCGCAGAGCTTCTGCTTCCTCCTGGGAGAGGCGCCCACCCCCGACGGCGTCGCGCGCCTCGAGGCGTTGGTGGGGTCCACGGACGGCTTCGCCCTGGCCGAGGTCGACCTCGAACTGCGCGGGGAGGGGACGCTGCTGGGGGCTCGCCAGCGGGGTCGCTCCGACCTTCGCCTGGCCAACCTTCGCCGCGACGAGGACATCTTGCTCCAGGCTCGCTCGCTCGCCCTCGAACTCGTGGCGGGTGACTCGTGGGAGGAGCACGACGACCTCATCGACGAATTGCGCCTCTTCGTCGACGACGAGGAGGCCCGGTACCTCTTTCGCTCCTGAGCCCACCCGCCGGTTCGGGGGGAGGGGGCGGATGCCGGTGTCCGTCGAGACGCACCGGCGGGGGCCGGCCAGCGCCTACCCTTAAGACGTGCGAGTAATTGGTGGCAGTGCCCGAGGTCGACCGCTCAGGGCGAAGCTGCCCGCCACGGTACGCCCCACCACCGACTTCGCCCGCGAAGCGATCTTCTCGATGCTCGAGAGCCGCGGCGGACTGGGCGGCCTGGTGGTGGCGGATCTCTACTGCGGTTCGGGGGCCCTGGGTATCGAGGCCCTCTCGCGCGGGGCGCGCACCGCCTACTTCTTCGACTCCGACGCGGCGTGCCTGGCGGCGGCCCGGGCCAACTACGAACCGCTGCACCTGGCGGGGGAGGCGGTGTTCATGCGCGCCACCCTGCCGCTGTGGAGCCCGCCCCACGACCTCGACCTCATCCTGTGCGATCCGCCCTACGGGCCCTTGGACCTGGCCGCACTGCTGCACGGGGTGCGCGCCCGGCGCGTCGTGGTGGAGAACGACCGCCACATGGCGGCGCCCGAGGGGTGGCTCGTCACGAAGACGAAGCGCTACGGCACTACGCTCGTAACGATGTTGGAACCAGACGAGGGGAATTCGTGACCATCGGCCTCATTCCCGGGTCCTTTGACCCCTTTCACAACGGGCACCTCGAAGTGGTCGAACGCGCCGCCCTCATCTTCGACGAAGTGGTGGTGGCGGCGATCCGCAACCCCCAGAAGTCCGAGCCCCTCTTCGCCCTCGAGGAGCGTCGCGAGATGATCGCCGAGAGTTGCGCGCACATCGCCAGCGTGCGGATCGTCTCGATTTCGACGCTGCTGGTGAACGTGGCGCGCGACGTGGAGGCGACCGCCATCGTCAAGGGGCTGCGCGCGGTCTCGGATTTCGAGAACGAACTGCAGATGGCTCAGATGAATAGGTCCCTGGCCGGGGTGGAGACCCTGTTCATCCCGTCGAGTTCGAAGCATTCCTTCATCGCCTCGCGACTCTTGCGCGAAGTGGCGCGCTTCGGCGGCGACGTCACCCCATTCGTCCCAGCACCCGTCGCGCGTCGACTGGTGGCCCTGTACCCCGGAGGTGGCTCATGAGTGTGTTCGACGGTTACGACGATTTCGATCAGAATCAGCCCGCGGAGTCGGACTACGCCTACGACGAGGTGGACCCGGCTCCGGGCCGGCACTCGCGGCGCGACATCGAACAGGATCTGCGCGACCTCATCGAGATCATCGCCAACGCCAAGCAGATGCCGCTGTCGGCGTCGGCCCTGATCCCGCGCGAGGAGGTGCTGTCGCTGCTGGAGCAGGCGGTGCGCGACGTGCCCGACGAGGTGCGCGAGGCGCGCTGGGCCCTTCGCGATCGCGAGGCGCTGATGGAGGCCGAGCAGATCAAGGCCATGCAATTGATGGACCAGGTCCGCGCCGAGGCGGCACGCATGGTGGATAAGACCGAGATCGTGCGCCAGTCGCACCTGCGCGCCGATCAAATCATCGCCGAGGCGCAGACCAAGGCGCGCCAGATCATCAATCAATCCGAGGACTTCATCGACGGCAAGCTCGCCGGATTCGAGATCGTGCTCGAACGCTTGATCAAGACCACGCACTCGGGCCGCGAGCGGCTCAACTCCCAGAGTCTGCCGGCCAACCTCCTCGAGACGCCCACGCGGGAGGAAGCGCCCGAGGCGCCCGGAGAGGAGAACCCGGACTTCTTCTTCGACCAGGACGCCCACTAGATGGACCCGTCGTACCTCGTCCCGGTGGCGCAGTTGATGCGTGACGTGCCCTCGGTCGCCGAGGTGGTCCTGCGCGCCCCCTTCGACGCGGAGCACGATTTCGCCCCGCGCGGACCCGCCGAGACCGACGTCGCCCCCGAGTCACCGGTGGACGTGGCGGTCACGCTGCAGTCCTTCAGCGGGGGCCTGCGCGTGCGCGGCTCCGTGGCCGCTCCGTGGTTCGGGGTCTGTCGGCGCTGTTCGATCGCGGTGCACGGCGAGGTCCGTGTGGCCGTCGACGAGCGGTTCGTCGATCACCCCGAGCCGGGGGACGAGGAGGCCTACCCGATCGAGAACGACTTCATCGACCTGGCGCCCCTCGTGCGCGACGCCATCCTGTTGGAATTACCCCTCGCCCCGCTGTGTCGTGACGAATGTCGGGGACTGTGCCCCTACTGCGGAATCGACCGCAATGAGGCGGAGTGTGCCTGTGAGGCGCCGGTGGATCCGCGCTGGGCTACACTGGACGGACTTAGATTCGCGGATGGAACGTCCGCGGAATCCAACGAAGCGTGACGGGGTTTCCCGTACTGGTGAAAGTGATGATCGATGGCAGTCCCAAAGCGGAAGACTAGTAAGGCCAAGACCCGGAGCCGCCGTGCGGCCAACTGGAAATTGGCCCGCCCCTCGCGCAGCCTCTGCCCCCAGTGTGCGACGTCGAAGTTGCCGCACATCGTGTGTCCCAACTGCGGTTGGTACAAGGGTCGCGTCGCGGTCGAGGTCAAGTAAGTTGACGCTGCCCATCGCCCTGGACGCGATGGGTGGTGACTTCGCCCCGAGTGAGATCATCCAGGGTGCGCGTCGCGCGGTGGATGAACTGGGTTTGCACGTCACCCTCGTCGGCGTACCCGAACGCATGGGCGACCCCCTCGGTTTGGAGGTGGTCGCCTGTAGCGAAGTCATCGAGATGGACGACGAGCCCGGCGCGAGCGTGCGCAAGAAGAAGGACTCGTCCCTGGTGCGCGCCGCCGAACTGGTGCGTGACGGCCACGCCGCCGCGTTCGTCTCCGCGGGCAATACCGGGGCCACCATGGCGTCGGCCCTCCTGCGACTGGGACGCCTACCGGGCGTGCTTCGGCCCTGCATCGCCACGCCAATCCCCAACGGCGGCCGTGCGCCCGCGACCCTGGTCGACGCCGGCGCCAACGCCGACTGTTCGCCCGAGATGTTGGTGCAGTTCGCCAAACTGGCCGCCGCGTTCGCCGCGGCGCGCTTCGGCATCGAACGGCCGAGCGTGGGACTCTTATCGATCGGCGAAGAGTCCTCGAAGGGATCCTCCCTGGTGAAGGCGACGCACGAACTGCTCGACGCCGACCGGGCGATCAATTTCTTCGGTAACGTCGAGGGGCGGGATCTGATCCCGTCACCGGTGGACGTCATCGTGACCGACGGCTTCACCGGCAACGTCGCGCTCAAGACTCTCGAGGGTGCCCTCAAATTCGTGTTCGCCACGGTCCTCGAGGCCATCGACACCGACGAGGAGACGCGCGCGGCGGGCCGCGTTCTCGCGCCCTCGCTGATGCCGACGGTCACCACCTTGACGCCCGAACACCAGGGCGGGGCCATGCTGCTCGGCCTGAACGGGATCTGCGTGATCTCGCACGGCGCGTCCAACGCCACCGCCATCATGAACGCCGTGCGCGTGGCCGCCGAGATGGACGCCGCGGGCGTCGTGCAGAAGATGCGAAGTGCCATACGACCTGATGAAGGCCAGTAGTTTTCGCACCGCGCGCGCGTGGTGAGTACTCTGGACTCGTTTCGACAAAGGAGTTGGCATGACCTCAGACGTAGGCGGTACCTCGCCACTCGACCGGGCGGCGATTCTCGTCCTGGTCCGTGACCAACTCGCACAGATCCTCGAAGTGACCCCCGACGACATCGACGAGGATATCCCCTTTGAGGTCATGGGCGCGGACTCCCTGGCGTTGATCGAATTGGTGGAGGCGCTCGAAGAGTCGCTCGCCACCCACGTCGCGGGATTTCACATCGACGACGAGGACCTCGAGGGACTCGGGTCCGTGCGCGACGCCGTCGACTACGTCGCCGCCAAACTGCAGTTGGCCTAGCGAGGTTCGAACGAGGTGCCTGACGTGGCCGCCCTCGCCCTCGAACTCGGACTCGATCCGGGTTCGGCGGCGCTGCGCCAAGCGCTGACGCACTCGAGCTACGCCGCCGAACACGACGTCGAGTCCAATGAACGCCTCGAATTCCTGGGTGACGCCGTGGTCGACCTGGCGGTGGCGGACTACATCGTTGGTCGCTTCCCCTCGATCAACGAGGGCGCCGCGTCGGTGATCCGCAGTCGCGTCGTCAACGAGGACTCCCTGGCGCGGGTGGCGCGAGGACTCGGGTTGGGTGAACTCTTGCGCCTCGGGCGCGGGGTGGTGAAGGAACGGGGTCAGGAGCGTTCCTCCTTGCTCGCCGACGCCGTCGAGGCCGTGGTGGCGGCGGTGTACCTCGAGCGGGGCTACGACGTCGCGCGCGGCGTCGTCGTGCACTGGCTCGAGGAGGCCGTGGTGGCGGCCAGTCACGGGGGCGACATCCTCGACGCCAAGACCCGGCTGCGTCGGTGGGCCGAGGAGCACGGGTTGAGCGCCCCCGCCTACGAGGTGACCGCGAGTGGCCCCTCCCACGACACCACCTTCGTGGCGACGGTGAGCGTGGGCAGTCTCCTGGTGAGCGCCGCGGGAGCCTCGAAGAAGCGCGCCGAGGTCAACGCCGCGGTGGCCGCGTGGGAGGAACTGAGTGATGCCTGAACTACCCGAGGTGGAGACCGTGCGCGCGGTGTTGGCGCGCGAGGTCGTGGCCAAGAAGATCAAACTGGTCCACGTCACCGACGGCCGCGCGGTGCGGCGCCACAAGAACGCCAAGGACTTCCGCGACGGACTCGAGGGTCGCCTCGTCAAGTCCGTCGAGCGACTCGGCAAGAACATCGTCGTGGGCCTCGACAACGGCCATCACCTGGTCATCCACCTGGGCATGACCGGGCAGGTCCTGCACGCGCGCGACGCCAAGGTACCCAAGCCCAAACACACCCACGTGGTCATCACCTTCACCAGCGGGGAGGAAGTGCGCTACGTCGACCAACGAACGTTCGGCGAGCTCTACGTCTCGACCCCCCCCGCCGAGGGTGAGGAGGTGGAGGTCTCGAAATTCGCGCGCCTGTCGATCGGCGGCGACGGCCTGGCACTGCGTCACGCGGTGCCCGAGCTGGCGCACTTGGGTATCGACCCCTTCGAGGACCAAGTGGGTTGGGACCGCTTCGCCGCCGTGTTGCGCTCGCGGACGCTGGCCCTCAAGACGCTGCTGACGGACCAGGACATCGTCGCCGGCATCGGGAATATCTACGCCGACGAGATCCTCTTCAGCGCCGGACTCATGTACGACCGGGTGTCGGAGTCGCTCTCGACCATCGAGATCCGGCGACTGCACCGCACCATTCCCGAAGTACTGACCGAGGCGATCAAGCACGGTGGCACCACCCTGTCCGACGAGATGTTTCTCAACCCCGACGGCGAGATGGGGACCTACCAGGACCTGCTCCAGGTCCACACGCGCGAAGGTCGGGCCTGCTACCAGTGCCGCACCCCGATCAGCAAAGTGGTCTTCCACCAGCGCGCCACCTACTTCTGTACCAAGTGCCAGGGATGAGCGACGCCGCCGCCCGGAATCCCACCGGGGACACCCGAGAAGGTTGCTAGCGTCTACGCGTGTTTCTTAAGCGATTGACCATGAAGGGCTTCAAGTCCTTCGCCGACAACACCGTCCTCGAGTTCGAGCCGGGCGTGACGGCGGTGGTCGGACCGAACGGCTCGGGCAAGTCGAACGTGGTCGACGCGGTGACGTGGGTGTTGGGGGCGCAGAGCACGAGGGCCCTACGCAGCGCCAAGATGGATGACGTCATCTTCGCGGGTACCGCGCACCGGGCCGCCCTGGGTCGCGCCGAGGTCGCCCTGACCCTGGACAACTCCTCGGGCAAGTTACCCGTGGACGGGGCCGAGGTGACCATCTCGCGCACCCTCTTTCGCAACGGCGATTCCGAGTACGCCATCAACGGCACCACGTGCCGACTGCTCGACGTCCAAGAGCTCCTGAGCGACTCGGGCGTGGGCCGTCAACAGCACATGATCATCGGTCAGGGCCAGCTGGACTCCATCCTCAACTCCTCCTCGGAGAACCGGCGCGCGGTGATCGAGGAGGCGGCCGGCGTCCTCAAGCACCGTCGACGCAAGGAACGCGCCGAGCGCCGGCTCGCCGCGACCCAGGAGAACCTCGAGCGACTCGGTGACCTCGTGCGCGAGGTGCGCCGCCAGATGCGTCCGCTCGAACGTCAGGCCGTCTCGGCGCGCACCTACGCCGAGGTGGAACGCGAGTTGCGCGCGGCGCGACACGCCCTCTTTCGTCAGCGTCTCGACGAGTTCGATCGGCGTCGCCACGAACTCGAGGACGTGATCGGTTCCGGCGCCGACCTCGAACGCGAGCTGCGCGGCGAATTGGTGACCCTCGACGCCCAGGCCACCACGGCCACGGCCGACCTGGCCTCGCGTCGCGAGGAGACGCTGGCCTCGACCCTCGGGACGTTGCGCGGACTCGCCGAACGCGCGCGCGGCACGCTCTCGGTCCTCGCCGAGCGCGAACGTAACCTGCGCGCGGCCCTGGTGGCGTCGGCCGACGAAAACGTCATCGCGACCCTCGAGGCGGACGCCGCGAAACTCGCCGCGGACCTGGTTCTGGTCGAGGCCGACGAGGCGACCCTGCGAGAGTTGCGGGACGCGCTCGCGCACGCCGAAGCGCTCTTCTCCGACGCGCAGCGGCGACACGACGAGGACTGGTCCTCGGTGTCACCCGAGGGCGACCTGGCGGCGTGGCGCACGGGCGCCCAGCGCGCCACCCTGTTGGAGCGCTCCCGGAGCGCCGCGGCGCAGAGCGAACAGCGCGCGCGACAGCGACTCACCGAGGCGACGACCAGTGAGGCCGACGCGAGTCGGACCCTCGAGCGCGTCAGTGCCGAGCGCGACGCGACCGCGGCGAACCTGACCGAGGCGACGGCGCAGGCGCACGCGGCGCAGACCGACGCCGCGGCCCGCGAAGCCGAGCGCGACGCGGCGGAGGAATCGCTGGCCGACGCCCTCGACGTGGCCGCGCGCACGCAGGCGCGCGCCGAAGCCCTGGCGCGCGCGCTCGAGGAACTCTCGGGTTCGGGCGGTCGCGCGATCATCGGCGATCTCGAGGGAGTCCTCGGTGCGTTCCTCGACCTCATCGAGGTCGACGACGGCTGGGAGCGGGCCGTGGAATCCGCGGCGGGCGCGTCGGTGGGGGCGATGGTCGTCGACGGACGCCGATCGGCCCAGGCCGCGCTGGAGGCCCTCCGTCGAGCGGGTGGGGCCGGTCTGATCCTGGCGGTCGCCGAGCACCACGTTCCCCCGGTGATCGCACCGGCGGGATGCGTCGCCCTGCGCTCGCTGGTGCGCGCTCGCGGAGGGGCACCGGCGCACGTCACGCGGGTCCTCGACGCGCTGTTCTCGCGCGCCTTCGTCACCGAGTCCTGGCAAGCCGGCATCGACGTCGCGGTCGCGCACCCCGACCTGGTGGTCGTCACGCGCGAGGGTGACCGTTTCGCGGCGTCGGGTTGGCGGGTCGCGTCGGGTCGAGCGGTCGTCACGCGCGCCACGGTCGACGAGGCCCAGCGGTCCGCCCAGGCCGCGGCCGACGCCCTGGTCCCGTGTCGCGAACGGCGCGCCGCGGCCGCCAGCGCCGCGGCGGGCGCGCGTCAACGGGTGCACTCGTTGACCAACGCCGCCACCAAGGCCGAGGCGGAACTCGAACGTCGTGAACGCGAGATCGCGCGCTGGCGAGAGCAGCGTGACGACGCCCAGGCGAGGGTCGCGGCCCTGAGCGTCGAGCTCGACGCCCTGGCCCAGGAACGCCAGGTCCTCGACGGCGAACTCGACGACCTGCGTCGTCAGTTGCCCGCGCTCGAGCAGGCCGCCACCGACGCCGCGGCGCGTCAGGCGCACGCCGAGGAGAGCCGCCGTCACGTGGAGGCGCTGCGCGGCGAGGCCCAGGCCCGCGCCGCGCAATTGGCCCGACGCGAGGCCGAGTTCGCCGAACGCCGCCGCCTCATCGAACAGCGCCGCGGCGAGATCGAACAACGTCTCGAGGGGCGTTCCCTCGAGCGCGCCGCGGCGGCGCAGCGTCGCGAATCCCTCGAATTCGACCTGCGCGTGCTCGCTCGCCTCACCCAGATCGTGACGCACGCCGCCCAGGACATCCACCGATCTCAAGAGGCCCTGGACTCAACGTACCGCGAACAGCTCGAGGCCACGCGTGCCGGGGCGCAACGTCTCGAGGCGGTGCGGCGCGCGCGCCACGAGGCCGACGAGCGGCTCGCGCGAGTGGCCGAACAGGTGCACCGCGGGCAGATTGAGCTGGCGGAGTTGACGGTCAAGGTGGCGAATGTGCACGAGGCGATCCGTCGCGACCTCGGGGTCGACCCCCACGAGTTGGTGAGGGGGGAGAGCCCCGACCTGCCCGGGGACGTGAGTCTCGAGGCTCACGTGGGCGAACTGGAGGCCAGGATCACCTCGCTCGGTCCGATCAACCCGTTGGCCCTGGAGGAGCTAGGGGCCCTCGAGGAGCGCTACCAGGAGCTCGACGCGCAGGTGAGCGACGTGCGCCACGCCCGACGGGAACTCCAAGAGGTCGTGCGTGCCCTGGACGAGGAGATCATGCAAACGTTCTCCTCGGCCGTCGCCGACGTCAACGAGCACTTCTCGACGCTCATCGCCATGCTCTTCCCGGGGGGGCAGGGTCGACTGATCCTCACCGAGCCCGACGATCCCTTGAACACGGGGGTGGAGATCGAAGTGCGGCCCATGGGGCGCAACGTCCGTCGTATCTCGCTCCTGTCCGGTGGGGAGCGTTCGATGGCGGCGCTCGCCTTCTTGTTCGCGGTCTTTCGCTCTCGGCCCTCACCCTTTTACATGATGGATGAGGTGGAAGCCGCCCTCGACGACGTGAACCTGCAGCGGTTCCTCTCGCTGGTGGACGAGTTCCGCGACGAGGCGCAGCTCCTCATCGTGACGCACCAAAAACGCACGATGGAGGCTGCGGACGCCCTTTATGGTGTAACCATGGTTCCCGGGGCGTCGAGCAAGGTCGTGTCGCAACGGGTGAAGAAGACCACTGAGGAGTTGTCAGCGTGATCGTCTGGTGGATAGTTCTGGCGCTGCTCGCCCTGGCGCTCGTGGTCGTGTGGGCGCGCTCGCGCCGACGTCGCGCGCGCGTCGTGCCCGAACCCGAGCGCGCCCCCATGCCCGAGGTCCTGGTCCCGCGGGTCGCCCCGCGTCCCGAGCTCGACGACGGCCCGGGCCTCGACCGACGTCTGGCGTCCTCGCGCACGATCTTCGATCGCGTGCGCTCCATCACCTCCCAGGGGGCCCTGACGGCGGATCAACTCGAGGTGGTCGAAGAGGTGTTGTTACGTTCGGACGTGGGGGTCGCGACCACCGCGGCGCTGCTCGACCAATTGCGCGCGCAGGGGGCCCCCGACGGGGTGGCCAGCGCGATCCGCGCGGCGCTGCTGGCGTCGCTGTCGGCGGAGCGCACGGTGCGCACGACGGCCGACGAGGGTCGCGTCGCGGTGTGGCTCTTCGTGGGGGTCAACGGCGTCGGCAAGACCACCACGATCGGCAAGCTGGCCTGGCACGAGACGCAGGCGGGTAAGTCGGTCGTCTTAGCCGCGGGCGACACCTTCCGCGCCGCCGCGAGCGATCAGCTGCAGCTCTGGGCCGACCGCACCGGCGCCGACATCGTGCGCGCGGGCGAAGGGGCCGATCCCGGTTCGGTCGTGCACGACGCCCTGGGGCGTGCCCAGGCGCGCGGCGCCGACCTGGTGCTCGCCGACACCGCGGGCCGACGCGTCAACAACGCCAACCTGCTCGACGAGCTCGCCAAGATCCGCCGGGTCGCCGACCGGTCACCGGGTCAAGTCGTCGAAACCTTCCTCGTCCTGGACGCGACCACCGGGCAGAACGCGCTGAGCCAGGCCCAAGAGTTCTTGAGCGCCGCCGACGTGACCGGCATCGTGCTCACCAAACTCGACGGCACCGCCCGCGGGGGCATCGTGGTGGCGATCGAGCGCGAACTGGGCATTCCCGTGAAGTTCGTGGGCGTGGGGGAGCGCGCGAAGGACCTGGTGGCCTTCGAGCCGACGGCCTTCGTCGATTCCCTCTTGAGCGCCTGACGGTAGCCTTTCTCTCATGTTCGACTCACTCAGTGGCCGCCTGGAACGACTCAGTACCTCGTTGCGCTCGCGCGCGCGCCTGAGCGACGCCGACCTCGAGGACGCGCTGGCGGAAGTTCGCGGCGCCCTCCTGGAGGCCGACGTCGAGCTGTCGGTCGTGCGCGCGTTCCTCGACGCGGTGCGCGAGCGCGTGCGCGGCGAGAACGTCGCCCAGAGCCTGACGCCCGGTCAGCACGTCATCAAGGCCGTTCACGATCAATTGATCGACGTCCTGGGCGGATCGACCCTCAAGGTCACCTATTCCTCCAAGCCCCCGACGGTCGTGCTGCTGGCCGGTCTCCAGGGTGCCGGCAAGACCACCACCGCGGCCAAGTTGGCCGCGTGGTTCAAGCAACAAGGACGCCAGCCCTACCTGGTCGGCACGGACTTGCAGCGGCCGGCGGCGGTGGAGCAATTGCGCGTGCTGGGTCACCAGGTCGGGGTCGAGGTGTACTCCGAAGCCACCGATCCGGTCACGGTGGCGCGCGCCGGTGTCGCCGAAGCGACGCGCCTGGGCCGCGACGTCGTGATCATCGACACCGCGGGTCGTCTGGCCATCGACGAGGCCCTCATGGCCGAGGTGCGCGCGATCAGCGCCACCACGTCGCCGCACTACACCTTCCTCGTCATCGACGCGGTGACCGGCCAGGACGCGGTGCACACCGCGCGGGCCTTCCACGACTCCTTGGCGCTCTCGGGAATCATCGTGACCAAATTGGACTACGACGCCCGTGGGGGCGCCGTGCTGTCGGCGCGCGGCGTCGTGGGCCGGCCCGTGGTCTTCGCCTCGACCGGTGAGAAGTTGGGCGACTTCGATCTCTTTCACCCCGATCGGATGGCGTCGCGCATCCTCGGGATGGGTGACATCCTCTCCCTGATTGAACAGGCCGAACGCACCATGGACGCCGACGCCATGGCCGACTCCGCGCAGCGCATGATGAGCGGGGCCTTCACGCTGGACGACTTCATGGCGCAACTCAACCAGATTCGCAAGATGGGTTCCCTCGGTGGGCTCATGCGCTTGATGCCCGGCATGACCAAGGACATGCGCGACGCGGCCAAGAACGTGGACGACGGCGAACTCAACAAGATCGAAGCCATCATCCACTCGATGACGCGCCGCGAGCGGCGCGAACCCCAGATCATCGACGGATCGCGCCGCGCGCGCATCGCGCGGGGTTCGGGCTCGAGCGTGACGGCGGTGAACCAACTCCTCAAGCAGTTCGAGATGATGAAGAAGACCATGAAGCAGATGAGTACGGGGGGGATGCCCCAACTCCCCGGCGGAATGGGAAGAATGGCCCAAATGGCCAGTCGCGCGGCCGCGCAGCGCGGTGACGCGATGCCCCCCGGCTTCGAGGCCCTGGCCAGTGGCATGCGCAGTGCGGCCCCGGCGGCGGGCGCCGGCGGGGGTGCGCGGGGCAAGAAGAAGAAGGGTGGGCGGGTAACCCCTCCCAAAAACCGCTAAACTTGTGCGCTCGGGTACATCGCCCAGTTCTGATCACTCTGGAACAAAAGGTTTGAAGGGAAATACGACGTGGCTGTGAAACTTCGTTTGGTGCGGATGGGCAAGAAGAAGCAACCGACGTATCGCGTCGTGGCGACGGACGCCCGTCGGGCCCGTTCGGGTGCCTTCCTCGAAATCGTGGGCACCTACCAGCCCCGCGGACTCTCCGGCGCCCAACCCGAGACCATCATCTCGATCGACAACGACCGCGCCATCGCGTGGCTGAGCCAGGGCGCCCAGCCGACCGACCGCGTGGCGAAGTTGCTCAAGGCCAGTGGTGCGTTGGACGCGTTCGAGGCGGCGAAGGCGGCCCGGTGAGCGACGTACACGACGACTACGTCGACGGCGACATCAACACCGTCGACGTCGAATCCGACGACCACGTCGCCGCGGCGTCCGCGGTGACGGCCCAGGCCGTCTTAGAGTTCATCGCGACCTCCCTCGCGGACGACCCGTCAGCCGTCGCGGTTGACGTGAGCGAGCGACAGGGCAAGGTGATTCTGTCCCTGCAGGTCGGTCCCGACGACATGGGTCGCGTCATCGGCCGCCGTGGCCGCACCGCCCAGGCGATTCGCTCCCTGGTGGCCGCCGCGGGTGCGCGTGACGGCGTGAACGCCACCGTCGACATCGTCGACTAGCCGTGAGCGCCCCGGAGCGCCCCCTGCTCGACGTCGGGCGCATCATCAAGGCGCACGGCCTCAAGGGCCAGGTCATCGTCGACTTCTGGAGTGACCGTGGCGAGCGCCGAGAACCCGGGTCCCGCTTCGACACCCCCCAGGGCGTCCTGACGCTGCGTTCGGCGGCGGCCCACCAGGATCGCTACCTCGTGTGGTTCGAGGAGATCACCACGCGCGAGGCGGCCGAGGCGGCGCGCGGGACGCTGCTACGCGCCCCCAAGCTCGACGTCGAGGACGAGGACGTGATCTGGATCGACGAACTCTTCGGCGCGTCGGTGGTCGACGCGCACGGCGTCGACCACGGCGTGGTGGTGGACGTGGAGGCGAATCCCGCCAGCGACCTCCTGGTGCTGGACTCGGGCGCGCTCATCCCGCTCACCTTCGTCGTCGCCGTGCGCGCCAACGTGCTCATCGAGGTCGACGTCCCCGAGGGGCTCTTCGAGTGACGCTGCGCGTCGACGTCCTCAGCCTGTTCCCCGACGCCCTGCGGGCCTACGCGGATACCTCGGTCTTGGGGCGCGCCCGCGAGCGCGGCGTGTGGGAGTTGTTCGTTCACGATTTTCGCGAGGCCGCCTCGGGTGCGCACCGCAGCGTCGACGATACGCCCTACGGGGGCGGGGCGGGCATGGTCCTGGCGCCCGAGCCCATCGCGCGCACCATCGAGGAGACACCGGGCCTAGCCCGACCGGTCATCGCGCTCACCCCGTCGGGTGAGCCCTTCACCCACGCGACCGCGACGCGCCTGGCCCGCCTCGAGGGGTTCACCCTGGTGTGCGGGCGCTACGAGGGCTTCGACCAGCGCGTGCTCGAGGCGGTGGTCGACGAGGAGGTCTCCCTGGGGGATTTCGTGCTCGCCGGGGGAGAGCTGGCGGCCCTGTGCGTCATCGAGGCGGTGGTGCGCCTGGTCCCGGGGGGCCTCGGCAACGACGAGTCCAGCGTGGAGGAGTCCTTCGGCGACGGCCTGCTGGAGTACCCGCACTACACCAAACCCGCCGTCTGGCGGGGTCGCGAGGTACCCGAGGTGCTGCGATCGGGTAATCACGCGGCCATCGAGCGTTGGCGCCGCACGCAGGCGCTGGCCCTGACCTGGCGCCGACGCCCCGACCTGATAGAACGCCGCGGTGGACTGAACCCGCTGGAGCGCCGTTGGCTCACGGAGTTGGGCCTGTTGGAATCACCCGACGAAAACGGCTAAAGTAGTAAATCCCTAGTGATCCGAAAGGGACCGCTCCCATGAACCCGACTGACCTCATTGACCGCGACTCGTTGCGCGACGACATCCCCAATTTCCGCACCGGCGATACGCTGAAGGTCCACGTGCGCGTGGTCGAAGGCACCCGCGAGCGTATCCAGGTCTTCCAGGGTGCGGTCATCCGTCGCCAGGGGGCGGGTCTGCAGGAGACGTTCACCGTGCGCAAGGTCAGTTTCGGCGTCGGCGTGGAGCGCACCTTCCCGGTGCACGCACCCACCATCGCCAAGATCGAAGTCGACTCCTACGGCGACGTGCGTCGTGCCAAGTTGTACTACCTCCGTGATCTGCGTGGGAAGGCCGCCAAGATCAAGGAGCTCCGCGTCACCGAGCGTCCGTAGTCGCCCGTGGGCGAAGAAGAGCTCGACGACTACGAGTCGACCCTCGAACTGGCCTTGGTCCAGGAGTACAAGGCGGTGGTCGGCATGTTCGACTACGCCGTGGAGACCGATCGCCGTTTCTACCTGGCCAACTCGGTCGAGGTGGACGTGAAGGCGACGACGCCCGTGATGGTCGAGGTGACGCTCAACGACGCCTGGGTGTGGGACATGTACCGCTCGGCGCGCTTCGTGCCCCACGTGCGCGTCCTGACCTTCCGTGACGTCAACGTGGAGAAGCTGCCCAAAGAAGACCTGCAGCCCTAGGGCGCGACACGCCATGCAACTCACTCGCCTCGACGTCACCGCCGCGGATCTCGAGCGGTGGCCGGCGCTGGTGTCCGAGGACGAGCGACCCCTCGTCGTGCGGGTGAGTGACGCCGACACGGTGGTGGTGGTCGCGGCCGTGGCCCAGCGGTGGTCGGGGTCCTGGGGCGTGTGGCTGAGCGCCAGTGAGGACTACCCGGCCGCCCTCATCGCCCGCGACGTCAAGACCCTCGCCGTCGTGATGGACTTAGATCACGTCGTCATCGACGCCGACCACGACGCGCCGGCCCACGCCGCGGTGGTCGAGGCCCTGCTGAGCGACGCGGCGGTCACCCTGCACAACGCGGTGGCGACCATCACTGACGCGTACAACCGACCGGTCCCCCCGCGCCCGGTGTGCGTGTGGCACGTCGAGGGCGAGGACCTGGTGCACGGCGCGCGGGTCCTGTACCGCCGCGAGGGGCGCGAGGGCGTGGGCGTCTATGTCGAGCGCGAGGATGGCGACCCGCCCACCACGTCCTAGTCGACGCGAGGCAATAGGCTCGTGCAGGTGCGCGCGCCCTCGACACCAGTTCGAGCCGCGCCCGTGACGTCGCCCGCGCCGGGGCGAGATTACCCGTGACCCCGCGGAGGAGAGGCCATGAATCGACTCGACACCTGGCAGCGTAAGAGCGCCTGGTCCCTGGTGGGGCTCAGTTTGGTCTACACCTTCGTCTACGTCTACCCCATCTTCGCCTATCCCGCCCCCGGCGTCGTGGTCCGACTGTGTCACGTGAGTGAGTACGCCATCTGGGCCATCTTCGTGGTCGACTACGCCATCCAACTCCACCTGGCCGAGAACCGCGTCCGGTTCCTCAAGAAGGAGTGGCTGGCGCTGCTCTTCGTGATCGTGCCATTCTTTCGTCCGATTCGAGCGGTGCGCGGAGTGATCTTCCTACGCCAGGCCACGACGCGACCTCGCGATTCGTTGATGGTCACGATTCCGTGGATCATCGCCGCGACCACCGCCTTGATGACGGTGATCATGGCGGCCACCATGCTCGACGTGGAGCGTTTCGCCCCCGGGGCCAATATCCACACCCCGTCGGACGCACTGTGGTGGGCCCTGACGACGGTGACGACCGTCGGTTACGGTGACAAGTATCCCGTGACCAACGAGGGGCGCCTCGTGGCGTCCTTCCTCATCCTTTTCGGCTTGGGACTACTGAGCTCCCTGACCGGCTACTTCGCGACGTGGATCCTGCAGAAGGTGCGCGAGGCGACGCCCGAGAAGAGTCTTGAGGAGTAACCCCGCTCGCGCGACCCTGGCGGCCCTCGCGCGTCGCCGGCTACTCGGGCTGCACGGAGATGTGCTCGGGCGTGATGCGCACGGTGACGCGCACCTCACCCTCTCGCCGCATCGGGTAGGTGTCGACCCCGAGGTACTTCTGAGCGAAGGCGTCGATGACCTGGTCGGCGCCCTCGGTGGTGAAACCGGTGACGGTGCCGCGTAGGGCGACGCAGACGTAGGGATTGTCGGGGTCGGTCAAGGACACCGCGACGCGAGCGTCATTGGCGAGGAAGCGAGCCTTCGCGCGACCGAGCGCCGTGTTGATGATGACGTCGTCGCCGTCGAGGCCGACCCACACGGGGGTGACGTGGGGCGCGCCGTTGAGGTCGAGGCAGGCCACGTGCGCGAGCACCTGCTTGTCGAAGATGGCGCGGGCCGAGGTGGTGAAGGCGGCGGACATGGGTCTCCTATCGGGGCGGGGGGCACGGTGCTCCGACCACACTATCGGCCGCGACCCGCGCCTCAGACCCCCGGGGGTCACCTCACCGTGACGCGCCCGCGAGTACCCGGTGCCGTGCCCGACGCATCCCCGGCGTCGATCAACGCGGGCCGTCGTCGTCGGTGGTTGGGACGAAGGGCACGGGCGCGCCCCTCGCGCCCCGGCGCGCGCTGACTATCGTATGAACGGCGTTCGCGTACGCCGACGCCGCACTGATGAGAAAAGGATGTGACATGGCCGTTCGTCTGGAGTCCGACACGATGGGTGAGATCGAAGTACCCGCCGAGCACTACTGGGGCGCCCAGACCGAGCGGAGCCTGCACCACTTCGCGATCAGTGACGAGACGATGCCGCCGGCCCTG
>JAKCEC010000130.1 GCA_021841725.1 Actinomycetes bacterium
GCGGACGCGCAGGAAGTCGGCCTCGATCCCGCGAGCGCTGAGTTCTTCGATGGCCTCGCGTACCGCGAGGTCACAACTACCCAGCGTGATGATCCCCACCGTCGCGCCACTGCGGCGGATCACCACAGGGGCGGGCACCGAGTGCGCCGCCGCCGCGTGCTTCTTCTTCAGGCGGTCGACCACCTCTTGGTACTCGGCGGGCACCTCGGTGTACTTGCCGAATTTGTCGTGACCCGACCCGCGGATGAAGTACGCGCCCTTCTCGGCCGAACCCGGCAGTGTGCGCGGCGCGACGAAGTCCGCGTCTTCGTTGGTGTAGCGGAAGAACTCGGTGATCTGGGCGAGGTCGCGGTCGTCGAACACCCGTCCCCGGTCGGGGACGAAGTCGTCGTCCCACGTGAGCTCGGGCACCACCCAGTCGTTCATGCCGATGTCGAGGTCCGAGAGGACGAATACCGGCGTCTGGTAGTGCTCGGCCAAGTCAAAACTCGCCACCGCGAAGTCGAAGCACTCGTGGGGGTTGGCCGGGAACAGCACGATGTGCTTGGTGTCGCCGTGGCTGGCGTAGGCGCACAGGAGGATGTCGGCCTGCTGGGTGCGCGTGGGCATCCCCGTCGAGGGTCCCGTGCGCTGCACGTCGAAGACCACCGCGGGGATCTCGGTGTAGTACGCGAGTCCGAGGAGTTCACTCATGAGCGAGATGCCCGGGCCCGAGGTGGAGGTGAAGGCGCGCGCGCCACTCCAGGAGGCCCCGAGCACCATACCGATGGCGGCGATCTCATCCTCGGCCTGCAGGATCAGGTAGTTGTTGCGGTACGAGTCCGGCGACCCCGGGACGGTCGCGTCGACGGGCTCGCGTCGGTACTTGGCGCACAGGGCGGTGAAATTATCCATGAGCGCGGTGGCCGGGGTGATCGGGTACCAGCCGGCGACGGTGGCGCCGGCGTAGAGACAGCCCAGCGCACTGGCGGTGTTGCCGTCAATCAGGATCGAGTGCGACGTCTCGTCCAGGGGGGCGACGTGGAATTCCAACGGGCACGCAAAATTTTCCGTGGCGTAGTCGTAGCCCAGGCGCAGGGCCTTCTGGTTGGAGGCGAGCAACTTCTCGTTGCGCGAGTAGGACTCGGTGAGCAACGTCGCGATGACGTCGAGGTCGAGGTCGAGGAGCGCCACGATGGCCCCGGCGTAGGCGATGTTCTTCATCAAGACCCGCTCTCGCGAGGAGGTGAAGTTCTCCAGGCACATCTTGGCGAGGGGCACCCCGAGAAACGTCACGTCCTCGCGCGCCAGGGACGCGTCGAGCGGCCAGGAGGAGTCGAAGAGCACGTAGCCGCCCGCGGCGACCTCGGCGATGTCCTCGGCGTAGGTCTGGGAGTTCATGGCGACCATCAACTCGTAGTCCAGGGCGCGCGCGGTGTAGCCCGACTCGTTCACCCGGATCTCGTACCACGTGGGCAGCCCCTGGATGTTCGAGGGGAAGAGGTTCTTGCCCGACACCGGGATGCCCATGCGAAAGATCGCCTGCATGAGCAGGGCGTTGGCGCTGGCCGAACCGGTGCCGTTGACGTTGGCGAGCTTCAGGGCGAAGTTGTTGACGCGCGCGCGCGCCGGGTCGCTCTCGCGGCGCTGGGGCAGGGTACTCGTCATGTCGTGCTCCTCGAGAGGACGGTGGGAGATTGAGCGGTCGCGAGGATGTCGTAGCGGCCGGCGTAGGGGATGTCGAGCTCAAATTTCTCCATGTCCCAGGCGGCGGTCGGGCAGCGCTGGGCGCACAGACCACAGTGCACGCACACGTTCTCGTCCTTGACCATCACGCGCCCCGTCTGGGGGAGGGGGGCCGAGACGTAGATCGCCTGGTCCGGGTTCACCGCGGGAGCGTTCAGGCGACTGCGGAGGTCCTCCTCCTCGCCGTTGGTGGTGATGGTGAGACAGCGCACCGGACAGATGTCGATGCAGGCGTCACACTCGATGCACAGGTTCGCCGCGAAGACGGTCTGCACGTCGCAGTTGAGACAGCGCTGGACCTCGCGCGCGGTCTGGGCGGCGTCGAATCCCAATTCCACCTCGAGGTCGACCGCGGCGAAGCGACGCGTCAGCTCGACGTGGTTCATCCTCTGGCGCGGCGACGGGTTGTACTCGTTGTGGTAGCTCCACTCGGTCATCCCCATCTTCTGGCTGGCGAGCGTCATCCCCACCGGAGGCCGCTGGGCGACGTCCTCGCCGCGCAGGTACTGGTCGATGGAGATGGCGGCCTGGTGCGCGTGCGCTACGGCCCAGATGATGTTCTTGGGTCCGAAGGCGGCGTCCCCGCCGAAGAACACGTGCGGCAGGGTGGACTGCAGGGTGGTCTCGTCGAGCACGGGCGTCTCCCACTCACCGAATTCGATGCCGAGGTCGCGCTCCACCCAATCGAACGCGTTCTCTTGACCGATCGCCAAGATGACGTCGTCGCAGGGGATCACCACCGTGTCGCGCACGGTGGCGTGGCGCGCCCCCTCGTCCCATTCCACGACGTCGAACTCCATCCCGACGAGGGTGCCGTCTTCGACGACGAAGCGCGTCGGCGAGTGGTTCACCACGATCTCGATGTCCTCCTCCTCGGCGTCGTCGAGCTCCCAGGGCGAGGCTTTGAAGAATTCGCGCGGGCGTCGGGCCATGACCCGCACGTCGTGGCCGCCGATGCGTCGTGAGGTGCGACAGCAGTCCATCGCGGTGTTGCCCACCCCGATGATGAGGACGCGTTCGCCGATGGACTCGACGTGTCCGAAGGCCACCGACTTCAGCCATTCGATACCGATGTAGACGTGCTCACCCGCCTCGTGGCGCCCCGGTAGTTCGAGCTCCTTGCCCTTGGGCGCGCCCACGCCGACGAAGACGGCGTCGAAGCCCTGGGCCAGCAAGTCGCGCATCGAGGTGATCGGTGAGTTGTAGTGGATGGTGGCACCCATGTCGATGATGGCCTGGGTCTCGGCGTCGAGGACCTCACCGGGCAGGCGGAATTCGGGGATGTTCACTCGCATCAATCCGCCGGCCTGACCGTACTTCTCGAAGATGGTCACGTCGTAGCCCAGGGGTACGAGGTCGTTGGCGACGGTCAAGGAGGCCGGTCCGGCGCCGATGAGTGCGACGCGCCGACCATTTTTGACCTCGGGCGCCGAGGGGAGCGCGGCGGAGATGTCGCCCGTCAGATCCGCCGCGACCCGCTTGAGACGGCAGATGGCGACGGGATGGCCGTCGACGCGAGTGCGTCGACACGCGGGCTCACAGGGTCGGTCACAGACGCGACCGAGGATGCCCGGGAATACGTTCGACGAGCGGTTGAGCAAATACGCTTCGTCGAATCGGCCCTGGGCGATGAGCCGGATGTACCCGGGCACGTCGGTGTGGGCGGGGCACGCCCACTGACAGTCGACCACCTGATGGTAGTAGTCGGGATCACGATCATTCGTAGGTTCCACCGAACGTCCCCTCAATGTCAGTCGTCGCGAATCCGACCATCGGGCGTGCGATTCCGGACCACTGTCACTGTATATCGCGCGCCCCGTGACGCGGTGTCGATGCGATCACCCCCACTAGGGGCGTTGGTCCCCCGCCGCCTTCGCGTCGCGACCCGCGGCCGCGAGCGCTTACGCCCCCTCTTCGACGTCGTCCTTCACGTCGATCAACGTCATCAGTCCGAGGATGAAATGGCAGTAACCCTCGTCGCCCAGGGCCTGGTTGAGGTGCGTGGTGAGCGCCTCGTTGGCGTCCGCGACGGCCTCGGCGCAGTGGCGACCCTTCGCGGTGAGCCGCAGCCCGTCGGGACCGTCGTCGAGGTAGCCCGACTCGACCAAGCGCGTGATCGCCACTGTCTTGTCGAGGGCGAGTTCGCGTTGGTGCATGATCTCATCGCGGGTCAAGCCGTAGTGCAGGGCACCCAGGACGAAGGCCCCGTGGCGCGGTAACGGCGCCAACCCCTTTCGCGCGATCTCGCGACGGACGACGGCGCCGTAGGCGTCGCGGGCTTCGCGCAGCAACACCGCGATGGGGGGCAACGTCTCACTCACGTTCTCAACGTACCCGACCCGCCGGGTCCGCGGTGTCCGCCCTGGTGAGCCCGAGGTGCGCCTTCGACGAGGACCGCGCGACCTCTCAGGCCGCGTCGGTCCCGAGGCACTCGCCCAAGAATCCGAGGAGTCGCGCGGCGTTAGCGTGAAGTTCGAGGTCGCCGGCGTCGTCGCGCGAGATGTCGAGCGCTGGACAGAAGGCCTCGTGCTCACCGCAGAAGAAGTGCGGGGAGCCCTTGACGCCGCGTGCCTGTCCCCGGAGCCACTCGCGCCGCACCCCCGTGGTGTCGCGTGCGCTCGCCGGGGGGAGGTCGAAGCGGCGCGCGATCGACGCGAGCACCCCGGCGTCGGAGATGTCCTGGCCCGACTCGAACAACGCGTCGCGCAGGGCCCAGTTGAGCGCTTCGCCGGTCGCCGCGTCGCGCTCGTAGGCCGCGAGGGTCAGCGCTAACGCGGGCAGGGTCGTACTCGGGAAGCGGTCGGCGTCA
>JAKCEC010000131.1 GCA_021841725.1 Actinomycetes bacterium
CCGCATCCCCTCGTTGACGTAGAGCAGGGGATTGAGGAGCACCACGGTCTGCAGCCAGTGCCACGAGCCGATCTTGACCGGGGCGAGACGGTCCCATTGGTAGTACGTTCCCCCGAGGAACGTGATGGGCAAGATGATGAAGCCGAACATCAAGCCGATGTTGCGCGGTTCAAAACTCGTGCCCAGCACCAACCCGAGCGAACCCATCGCCACGCAGGCCAACGGGACGAGGGTCAACATCACGAGCCAGTGGACGTGGATGGACGCCTCGACGCCGCGGGCGTGCACCAGGGCCGCGATGGGCAGCACGATGGCCGCCGAGACCATGCCCTGGAGGGCTCCCGAGACGACCTTCTCCAGGGCGACGAGCCATATGGGGCACGGGGCCTGAACTCGGTCTTCAATCTCGCGCGTAAAGCCGAACTCCTGGGACATCTGCAGCGCCACCGACTGCACGCCCTGGAACATGATCGAGATGCCCACCACCCCCGCCACCAGCACCGTCGCGAAATCACCGGCCCCGGAGCCCCCGCCGACGGACTGGCCGATCTTGGGGAAGACGAATAAGAAGACGAAACACAGGAGGAAGGGTTGAATGATGGTGCGCAGGACGAATAACTTGACGTCCTTGCGCAGCACCGTGATGTCGCGCAGCAAGAGGGCGCCGAGCGCCGCGCGACTCGCGGACAAGGTGCTACGAGGAGGTCGGGCGTGATAATCGGGGGCGGGGAGGCTCATCAGTCGCGCAGTTCCTTCCCGGTGAGGTTGATGAAGACCGTTTCGAGCGACGGCTCGGTCACCGCGAGGTCCTGCACGCTGGCCCCGCTCGCCTCCGCCGCGGCGATCACGCGCGCGAGGAGGTGGTCGCCGCCCGCGACGTGCAACTCCAGGCCCTGATCGATCCGCCGTACGTGGGTGGCGCCCCGCACCTGGTCGAGCAGATTCTTCGCGAGGGCGTCGAGGTCGCCGTCGACCTTGAGGGTGACGATGGTGTCAATCCCGGTCGACCGCTTCAAATTCTCGGGGGAGTCCAGGGCCAGGATCCTGCCGTGGTCCATGATGGCCACGCGCGCACACAAGTGTTCGGCCTCCTCCATGTAGTGCGTGGTGAGCAGGATGGTCTGCCCCTCGGCGTTCAGCTCACGCAGGATCTGCCAGAGCGCCAACCGACTCTGCGGATCGAGTCCCGCGGTGGGCTCGTCGAGGAACAACACCGCGGGTCGATGAAAGATCGAACGCGCGACCATGAGACGCTGGGCCATGCCCCCCGAGAGCGCGTACACCGACGCGCCGCCCCACTTAGCGAGTTGGAAGCGCTCGAGGAGTTCGTCGGCGCGTAGGCGCGAGTCGCGCGCGCGCATGCCGAAGAGTCGACCGTGGAAGTAGAGGTTCTCCCACGTCGTCAGTTGACGGTCGAGGGTGTTGCTCTGGGAGACGACCCCCAAGAACTGCTTAGCTCGCGCGGGGTGCGCGACCACGTCCACGCCGGCGACCCAGGCGTGACCCTCGCTGGGGACCACGCGCGTGGTGAGCATGCCCGCGGTGGTGGTCTTGCCCGCGCCGTTGGGACCGAGCAAGCCGAAGATCTCTCCGGCACCCACGCGCAGGTCGAGTTGGTCGACGGCGAGGAAGTCGGCGCCGTCGTATCGCTTCGTCAGTCGCTCCGTCACGATCACGGCGTCGGGTGCGGGGGCTACCACGCGCACAGCCTAGGCACGACGTGGGGCGTTCGCGTCGAAACCCCTGCGGTCGTCCGGGGATAACTAGGGTGGTGGCGTGCCTCGACGTGGACTGGCTTCACTGACGTGGGCGTCCCTGCGGGACCTCTTTGACCAGGGCACCGCCTTCGGCCGACTGGCACTCGTGCACGTCGTGATGATGGCCGGCGACACCATGGTCACGGTATCGCTCGCGGGCTCGCTCTTCTTCTCCGTCTCACCCACCGAGGCCAAGTCCAAGGTTCTCGCCTACCTGCTGTTGACCATCGCGCCCTTCGCCGTCGTGTCGCCGATTCTGGGGCCGCTCATCGACCGTTCGGCCAATGGTCGACGTATCCTGGTGGCGTTGTCGGCGGCGGTGCGGGTGGTGTTGTGCTGGTCGATGAGCCAGCACTTGAACTCTCTTTGGTTGTTCCCCGAAGCGTTCGCCGTCCTCGTCTCGTCCAAGCTCTACGGCGTCACCCGCGGGGCGCTGGTCCCGGAGATGGCCCGGACGGACCAGTTCCTCGAGCACGCCACCGGCGTCGGTCAGTCGGGGTGGCCGAGCGAGGGCGTGAAGGAGCGACGGGGTTTTGCGGGTTTCAACGCGCAACTGACCCTCCTGGGTACGCTGAGCGGACTCCTGGCGGGTTCCCTGGGTGCGGCGGTGCTCAAGACGTTGGGTGCCACGAGCGTGCTGTGGCTCGCCGCAGGGGTGTTCGCCGCCGCCACCGTCGCGAGTGTGCGCCTGCAACGACCCGCGGCGACGGCGCGGGACGGTGTGGCGATGACCCCCGAGGAGCGCGACCTGCACGC
This sequence comes from Actinomycetes bacterium, assembly GCA_021841725.1. GTDB lineage: Bacteria > Actinomycetota > Acidimicrobiia > Acidimicrobiales > RAAP-2 > RAAP-2. Next base: position 2,514 of record JAKCEC010000131.1, read on the forward strand.
CTTGGTGCCCCTGGGCGTGGGTGAGGTGACGTGGAGCTTGAGTGCGTCGTCCCTGATGCGTTTCGCGGTGGGCTTCGGGTCCTTCTTGCTCGCCTTCGGACTTCGCCGCGATCACGCGGGATTGCAATGGTTCGCTTTCGCACTGTCGGCGAGTGCGCTCGGTTCACTGGTGGGACTCGGCCTCGTGACCCGCGTGCGCAACGCCCTCGGCGAAACCGCGCTGTTGACGCTGTCGGTGCTGGGCACCGGGGTCGGGGCCGCCGTCGCGTCGCGACACCCGACGCTGATCGGTCAGACGACCCTCGCGGCGTGGTTGGGATTGTGCGCCGCCGTGGCGCAGCCCAGTTTTGACGCCATCACCCAACGACAGGTGCCCGCGGGGGCGCAGGGGCGGACCTTCGCGCGCTTCGCGGTCCGTCAACAGCTCGCGTGGGTGGTGGGCGCGTTGATTCCCGTCGCCATCAGTCTGGACTTCGGGGCGGGCGACCAGTTCCTCGCGGTCGTCATGTTGGTCGGGGGAGTTTTCTACGCCGTCGGGCGCCGGGCGGCTCATCACGGAAATTAATTATTTCTCGTGAAGTATGATTAATACAGATATGGCAATCTCCACCAAGTCCGCCCCCGTCATCCGTGACCTCTCGCACCTGCCCCACGTGGTCATCGTCGGCGGAGGATTCGGGGGCCTCGAGGTGGCGCGCGGACTGGTCGATAAGAACGTGCGGGTCACCATCGTCGACCGGCACAATTTTCACACGTTCCTGCCACTGCTTTACCAGGTGGCGACCGCGATGCTCGAGCCCGCGGAGGTGGCCTACCCCATTCGCACCGTCTTCGGCAAAGCGCCGAACGTCCGGTTCCGCCACGGTCAGGTCAGCCACGTGGACCACGCGCGTCAGCACGTGGTGCTCGGCGACGGGACCGAGCTCGCCTACGACCACCTGGTCATCGCGACGGGGGCCACCGCCGCGTTCTTCGGGATCCCCGGGGCCTCGGAGCACGCGATTCCGCTCTATTCCTTGGCGGACGCGCGCCGCCTGCGCAATCGCTTGCTCTCGGCCCTCGAGCACGCGGACGCGGTGGCCGACACGGCACCGGTGGGACTGAACTTCGTGATCGTGGGTGGCGGCCCCACGGGCGTGGAGACGTCCGGCGCCCTCTCGGAACTGATCAAGACCGTTATCAAGCGAGACGGTCTCAAACTCGACCCGACGCGCGTTCGCGTGGTCTTGGTGGACATGGCGCCCCGACTGCTCACCCCGTTTCCCGAGAAGGCCAGTGCCTACGCCCTGAAGGAACTCGAGCGCATGGGCGTCGAAGTGGAATTCGGTCGCAGTGTCGTCGAGGTCGAGGAACGCGCCATCCGCTTCGCCGACGGCGAGCGGTTGCCCGTCGCGGCCGTCATCTGGGCCGCGGGCGTCACCGCCAACGGCACCCTCGCCTCAGACGTCCAGGACAAGACGGGCCCCGGCGGACGCGTGCGGGTGAGTGAGTACCTGCAGATCGCGGACCGCACGAACGCCTGGGCGGTGGGCGATTCCGCCGCGATTCCCAGCGGCGACAATACGTTCTACCCGCAGCTGGCGCCCGTGGCGATGCAGTCGGGGCGACACGTGGCGCTGCAGATCGTCCGACAACTCGAAGGTAAGCCCGCGCTGCCCTTCAAGTTCCACAACAAGGGCATCATGGCGACAATCGGTCGCCACGCCGCCGTCGCCACTCTCCCGAAGGGACCCACCGTGAAGGGCACCCTCGGTTGGCTGGCGTGGCTGGGCTTGCACCTGTGGTACCTGGTGGGTTTTCGAAACAAATTGCGCGTGATGATCAACTGGACGTGGCGCTACTTCGATTGGCCGTCGGGCCCGCGCCTCATCGTCGCCGACGCGGAGACCGTGGACTAGCGCAGCGAAGTCGTACCGGCGACGAACCCGCGGCGGAGGGCCGGGCTCATCGGTGGCGTCGAGTCCGGGACCGCTGCTCGCAGC
>JAKCEC010000132.1 GCA_021841725.1 Actinomycetes bacterium
GACGATGTCCAGACCGATGGGCTGTCCCGCGACCCCCGCGTCGGCCAAGAGACCCACGATCTCCTTGACCGCCGACTCAAAGAGGCCCGCGCGCGGCGCGATGGCCCCGCGCAGCCCCAGCATCCCGGCGCGGCAGTTGTCCGGTTCGAGCCAGGGGGCGAACAACTTATGGTGACGCGCCGCCGAACCGAAATCCCACACGATCGGTTCGCCGCCGCGCGTCAAGAGGCAGTACCGCGTCATCTTGTCGCCGAGCGCCCCGCCCACCCAGGTGCCCGAGACGTAACGGATGTTGTAGAAGTCGAACAGCAAGAGAGCACCGAACTCACTCTGATCGAGGACCTCGCGCGCGCGCGCCAGGCGGTAGTTGCGCAGTCGCTCGAAGTCGACGCGCGTCTCGAAGTCCACCCCCATGTGGCCGGGGGTGTTCATGACCGGTCCGAATCCCTCCACGGGTCAGTCCCCCAATCCGTCGTCGACGTAGATGTTCTCGGGAACCAGGTCGAGCCCGGCGCCGCGCGCGGCCTCGAGCAGGAGCACCGAGAAGTCCTGCGTGGCGTACCCGGCCCCGGCCGAGGCCTTCACCAATTCGGTGCACAGCGCGGAGAGGGGCATCGGCACGTCGTGTTCGTACGCGGCGTGCATCCCGAGGTCGAAGTCCTTGCGCAACAGAACCGGGGTGAAGGTGGGCGTGAAGTCCAAGTTGACGAAGGCGGGTGACTTGTATCGGGTGAAGACCGACCCCATCACCGAATTGTTGAGGAAGTCCAGCCAGGCCGAGCGCTTGACCCCCCCCTTCTCAGCCAGGACGGTGATCTCGGCCATGGCCTGGGTCATGATACCCAGCATCATGTTGTGACAGATCTTGACCAGGCGAGCCACCTCGTCGTCGCCCACGTACGTCACCCCCCGCCCCATCTGGCGCAGGTAGGGTTCGGCGACGTCGAAGGCCTCGGCGGTGCCAGAAATCGCCATCGTGAGACCACCGGACTTGACCACTTTGGGATTCCCGCTGACCGGGGCGGCCAGGAACATCGTGCCGCGCGCGCGCGCCGCCGCGCGCACCGTCGCCGAAGTCTCCGTCGAGACGGTGGAGCAATCGATCAGCACCTGGGGGGCGTGGTCGGGGTTCGAGAGGACCCCCGCGGGACCCGTCGTCACCTCCAGCAAATCAGCGTTGGCCGAGACCATGACGAAGACGACGTCGCGGTCCGCCAGGTCCGCCGGGGTGTCGACGACCGCGGCGCCCAGCGCCTCCGCCTTGGCGCGCGTGCGGTTCGTCACGGTGACGTCGTTACCGGCGTTGATGAGCCGCGTCGCCATCGCGGCGCCCATGCGGCCCGCGCCGATCCAACCGAGCGTGTGGGTGTTCTGGGTCATTGTCTCTCCTGGGGGGTGGTGGGGTCGCTCACGTCAGTGCGCGGGTCGCGTCGACACGCTGCCGCCGAGATAGAGCGCGGCGATGTCGGGGTTGTTGAGGACGTCGGTTCCGGTACCCGCGAGGCGGACCAACCCGTTCTCGAGCACGACGCCGTGGTGGCTCATCTTGAGCGCCTGGCGCGCGTTCTGCTCGACCAGCAACACCGTGCGGCCGAGTGAATTCATCATCTTGATGGTACCGAACATGACGTGCAACGTCTTGGGGTCCAAGCCCATCGAGGGCTCGTCCAGCACGACCAGCTCGGGCTCGAGCATGAGGCACCGGGCGAACTCCACCAAACGTTGCTGACCGCCCGAGAGCGAGCCGGCCTTGTCGTGGGCGCGTTCGGCCACGATGGGGAACGTCTCGCGGATCGAGCGCAGGCGCTGGGCGATGACCTTCTTGTCCTTCACCAGGAACGCGCCGAGTTCCACGTTCTGCTCGACGGTCATCTCCTTGAAGAGGCTGTGGTTCTGGGGTACCTGCACGACGCCGAGCCGCAGGATCTCGCGCGGCGACATCCCCACGAGATTGTGTCCCTTGAAGGTGATCGTGCCCAGGCGCGGCTGCACCAGCCCGCTGACGGTCTTGAGCAGCGTTGACTTCCCCGACCCGTTGGGCCCCACGATGCACGTCACCCCGCCGTGGGCGACGTCGAAGTTGACGCCCTTGAGGACGTCGCCGCCGCCGTAACCGGCCACGACTCCCTCGAATCGGACGAAGGGGGCGTCAGCCATTACTCATCTCCTCCGCCACGTCCTCGTCGTCGCCACCACCGAGGTAGGCGTCCAGCACCAGCGGGTTACTGCGTACCTCGTCGGGGCGACCGGTGACCAGGTTGCAGCCCTGGTGCATCACCGTCACCGTGTCGCAGAGGTTCATGACGAACTCCATGTTGTGTTCGACGATCAAGAAGGTCTTGCCGGCGGCGTTGAGGCTGCGGATCTTCTCGCCGATCTCGTTGATGAGAGTGAGGTTCACGCCGCCCGCCGGTTCGTCGAGCAAGATGACGTCGGGGTCAGCCACCAGGACGTACGCCAGCTCGAGCAATTTGCGCTGGCCGTAGGACAACGCGCCGGCCGGCAGGTGGGCCAGACGCGCCAACCCGACGAAGTCGAGCCACTCCATGGCGTTGTCGAGTTCACTCTTGGAGGACTTCGAGCGCGTCAGTCCCCGTAGCCAACTCTCCTCGCGCTGCGTCGCCACCAGCATGTTCTCCACCACGCTGATGCGCGCGAAGATGCGCGTCATCTGGAACGTCCGCCCGATGCCCAGGGCGAACACCGCGTTCGGGCGCGCGTTCGTGATGTCCTTGCCCTCGAAGCTGACGCGACCCGTATCGGCCTTGATGTAACCGGTGATCACGTTGAACAGCGTCGTCTTGCCCGAACCGTTGGGTCCGATGAGACCGGTGATCGAACCTCGCTCCACGAGCAACGAGCATCCCGCGAGGGCCTGGAGGCCGCCGAAGGAACGGCTCACGTCGTGGGCCTCGAGCAGGGTGGTCACGGCTTCACGCTCCCCGCCATCGCCACGGGCGTCGCGCCGTCGACGCCGTCGGCGTCCTTGAGCGACCTCTTCATCCATATCTCCTTGACCTTGACGACGATGCCCTGGGGCATGAACAGCACCACGATGAGGAACAGGGCGCCGAAGAGAATGAGGTACAGCGAGCCGTTGGAGTAGGTCGCCGTCAGGTACTGCTGACTGGACTCCAAGATCAGGCCGCCGACGAGGGGACCGAGCAAGGTGCCGAAGCCGCCGAGGAACGCCATCAGTGCCACGGTCACGTCGAACACCGGGTCGAAGACGAACTGCGGGTAGATCTGCCCGAGGAACATCGCGTAGAGCGCCCCGGCCATCCCCACGGTGAACGAGGACATGGTGTAGCCGGTCAACTTGACGGCCTTCACCTTGACGCCGAGTCCGAGCGCGCGGTCCTCGTCGTCGCGGATCGCCAGGAGCTGCAGGCCAAAGCGCGAGCGCCGCACCAGGGCCGACAAGACGACGGCGAACACCAGGATCAACAGCGCCACGTAATAGAACGGCGTGTTGTAGGCGTTACCCTGCCAGGGGATCAGCGCCAGCGACAGGCCGGCGGGTCCGCCCGTGAAGTTGGCGTTGATGGCGGCCAACTGGAACACGAAGAAGAACGCGATCGTGATGACGACGAACGTGTGGCGACGCACCCGCAGCGCGACCGCGCCCAGGGGGACGGCGATGGCCATGGCCACCACCCCGCCCAGCGGCACCAGCCAGAACTGCACGGCGCCACCCGGCACGTGCCAGTCAATGGAGGCCAGGGCCATGGTGTAGGCCCCGCACCCGAAGAAGATGGCGGTGCCCAACGAGACGTAGCCCGAGTACCCCGAGAACATGTTCCACGACGTGGCGCAACTCATGTACATCACGGTGAAGATGCCGATGGTGGTGTAGAAGGGATTCGTTACCACCACCGGGAATAACGCGAAGACGACCAGCGCTAGCGCCCACCAGGCACTCTGCTTGAGTTTCATTACGCCACCCTCGCGGACAGCTTGCCGAAGAGTCCCTGGGGGCGCAGCGACAAGACGATGACGAGCACCACGAAGAAGGACATCGACGACCAGATGGGCGACCACACCACGGCCACGACGTCTTGGAGCATGACCATCAAGATGCCCGCCACCAGGGCGCCCCCGAGGCTCCCCATCCCGCCGAGGACAATGATGGTCAACAGGCGAGAGATGAGGTCGTAACTCGACGAGGCGTTGAAGGCGTTGGTGGCACCGTAGATCATGCCCCCCGCCGCCGTCACCGCCACCCCGATACCGAAGCAGATGGTCGCGACGCGCTTGGTGTCGATACCCACCAGCGCGGCCGCCGTCTGATCCGACAGCGACGCGCGGATACTGGCGCCGAATCGGGTGCGATACAGCATGAAGTACAGCGCCCCGAGCAGTACCGCGGCCAGGATGAAGCCCAGCAGGTAGATGTAGGGCAGATAGATCCCAAAGATCGGGAACGAACGGTTGACGTACCAGGCCTGGAGTTGCACCTGGTTGATCGAGTACACCTCATTCAAGATGCCCTCG
>JAKCEC010000133.1 GCA_021841725.1 Actinomycetes bacterium
GACAGCGGGGTCGTTCGCCTCCTCGCCGGGGTTGAAGCGCAGGTTCTCGAGCAATTCGACGCCCGGGCACAACTCCTCGAGTCGCCGACGCACGGGCGCGACGGAGTACTTCTCCACCACCTGTCCGTCGGGGCGGCCGAAGTGCGTGCACGCGACCACCGTCGCCCCCTGGGCGAGGAGTTCCTCGAACAGCGGAAGGGTGGCGCGGATGCGAAAGTCGTCGGTGACCTCCCAGCGACCGTCGACGAGCGCGACCGGGGTGTTGAAGTCCACGCGGACGAGCACTCGCTTACCCGCGAGGCTCCCCCAACGTTCGTAACTCGGCAGTGGGGTCGACACGGATTAACGGCCGACGACGGTGGTCAGGTCGACCAGTCGGTTGGAGTATCCCCACTCGTTGTCGTACCAGCCGAAGACCTTCACCAGGCTCTGCTCGTCGTTGATGCGCTGCACCAAGGTCATCTTGGAGTCGAAGGTGCACGACGCGGGTGTCCCGACGATGTCCTCCGAGACAATGGGCTCATCGGTGTAGACCAGGACGCCCTTCAGCGCCCCTTCGGCCGCCGCCCGGAAGGCGGCGTTGACCTCGTCGACGCTGGTCGAGCGGACGATGGCCGTGAAGTCGGTGATCGAACCGACGGGCACGGGCACCCGCAGAGAGGTTCCGTCCAGACGGCCCTTCATGGACTCCAGTACCAGGCTGGTCGCGCGCGCGGCCCCCGTCGAGGACGGCACGATGTTCACCGCGGCGGCCCGGGCCCGGCGCAAGTCGGAGTGCGCCAAGTCGAGCAGGTTCTGATCGTTGGTGTAGGCGTGGATGGTGGTCATCAATCCGGTCGTGACGCCGAAGGCGTCGTCGAGGACCTTGACCATGGGCACGAAGCAGTTCGTGGTGCACGAGGCGTTCGAGATGACGTGTTGCGTCTGCGCGTCGTAGGTGTCGTGGTTGACGCCGTAGACGAAGGTGCCGTCCACGTCGGTGGCCGGGGCCGAAATGATGACCTTCTTCGCGCCGGCGCTCAGGTGCACCGCGGCGGCCTCGCGCGTCGTGAAGCGGCCCGTCGATTCGATCACGACATCGATGTCCAAGTCACCCCAGGGCAGATTGGCGGGGTCACGCTCGGCGAGCACCTTGATCAGGTGGTCGCCGACCTTCATCCCGGATTCGTCGACGGTCACGGAACGGTCCAGGCGTCCCTGGGTCGAGTCGTACTTGAGGAGGTGAGCGTTGGTCTGGGGCGACGTCAGGTCGTTGACGGCGACGACGACGACGTCGGGATTGTTCAGGGAGGCGCGTAGGAAACCTCGACCAATTCGACCAAATCCATTAATGGCTACACGTGTTGTCACTGACAGCTCCTCAAAATCTCTCGGTTTATTGTGTGCAGGCGTCGATGACTGCGTTCCTCAATTTTGGCACATCGGCGACCCCGCGAATTTCGGCGGTCGTCGCGTGACGAAAATCCGGGTCGAGCGGACACGCCGGGCGCGGGCGCGGCGGCGTGGTCTCGGGACGGCGCCACCGGTGCACTCGGCGCGCGCGGTGGGGTGAGAAGTGGCGTCGGCGACGGCCGCTAGCGCGCGATGTCGCGGTGGAACACCGAGTTCCGAAGACCGAGACGGCGACGAATCTCCTCGGCGATGGCCACCGATCGATGCCGCCCGCCCGTGCACCCGATGGCGATCGTCAGATACGATTTCCCCTCCTTCGCGAAGGCGGGAATCTGCCACTCGAGCATCGCGACCACGTCGTGCAAGAAGTGTTGCGCCTCCTCGTGGCGCAGGACGTAGTCCGCGACCGGTTCGTCGAGTCCCGTCAAGGGACGCAATTCGTCGACCCAATGCGGGTTGGGCAGGAAGCGACAGTCGAAGACCAGGTCGACGTCGCGGGGCAGTCCGTTCGAGAAGCCGAAGGAGACCATCGACACCCGTAGACCGTCGACGTCGTTGGGCGTGAAGATCTCCGAAATCCGAGAGCGCAATTGGTTGGTGTTGATCGTGCCGGTGTCGATGATGATGTCGGCGCTGTCGCGGATCGTGCGCAGTAGCAGGCGTTCTTGGGCGATGGAATCCGCGAGGGTCGCGGCTTCGTGGGGGTGGCGCCGTCGCGTCCCCTCGTAGCGATGGATCAAGACGTCGTCGGGGGCGTCCAAGAACAGGATCTTGGCGCTCTCGTGCATGGATTCGAGCTCGTTCTTAACGTTGAGCAGCGCCTCGGGCTGCGAACCGCCCGAGCGCCCCACGATGAAGGCCACCCCCGCGGCATCCTTGGATCCGGCCGAGGCGAGTTCACCCACGCGCACGATCAGCTCGAGGGGCAGATTGTCGATGATGAACCACCCGAGGTCGTCCAACGCCGAGGAGACCGTCGAACGACCCGCCCCCGACATCCCGGTCACCAGCAAGACGTCAGTCATCGTTCGGTGATCCTTTCGTCAGCCGAGGTGCACTCGGGACCCGTAGATGATCGTAGATGTTGCGGGCCACGGCGTCGGGCAGCCAGTCCAGAGCCCGCAAATCATCCAGCGAGGCGTTGCGCAGGTTCTCCAGGCTGCCCATTTCGAGCATCAGCCGATCACGCCGCTTCGGCCCGAGGCCGACCACTCCGTCGAGGATGGTCGCGACCATCGATTTGGCGCGCTTGCTGCGATGAAAGGTGATCGCGAACCGGTGGGCTTCGTCGCGGATGCGTTGCACCAAGTAGAGCGACTCCGACCCCCGCTCGAGAGCGATGGGGACACTCGATCCCGGCCGGTAGAGCAACTCGTCGCGCTTGGCCAGCGCCGCGAACTGCACCGCGGCGTCGAGGCCGAGGGTGGCGGCGGCCTTCTGCGCCGCGTGCAACTGCGGCAATCCGCCGTCGATGATGATCAGGTTGGCGCGGCGGAACTTGCTCGAGGGCTGTTCGTCGTTCCAATAACTCAAGCGGCGTCGCACCACCTCGTACATGGCGCCCGCGTCGTCGTTACCGAGCACCTCTCTCACGTTGAAGTGGCGATAATCCGACCGCTGGGACAGTCCGTCCTCGAAGACCACCATGGAGCCCACGTAATTGGTCCCCTGCAGGTGGCTCATGTCAAAGCACTCGATACGAAAGGGCGGCTGCGCGAGGCCCAGGGCGCTGCCGAGCTCCTGGAGGGCGCGCGCGCGAACATTGTGGTCACTTTGACGACGCAGTGAATCGCGGTCGATGACCGCGCGGGCGTCGCGCCCGACGAGGTCGAGCACGCGACGTCGTCGTCCGCGCTGGGGCACCACGACGTCCACCGGTTTGCCGCGACGACTGGTGAGAAAAGTGGCCGCTACCAGCGAGGATGCTACATCAGCGCTGGTCACGACCACCGGGGGGATCAGGGCGGGGTCCTCGTAGAGTTCGGGCAGGACGGTCTCGAAGATCTCGGATTCGCTCTCGTCCAACGAGCGGTCGATGTGGTGCACGGTTCGCCCGATGATGCGGCCTCGTCGCACGCGAAAGCGCACGAGCGCGGCCCGACCCCCCTGGGTGGCGACGGCGACGGCGTCCAGGTTGGAGTGGTCATCGAGCACCACGCTCTGATCGCTGGCGGCGCGTTCGAGGGCGGCGAGCGCATCGCGCGCCTTGGCCGCCGCCTCGTAGTGCTGTTGCTGCGCGGCCTGGTCCATCTGGTCGCGCAAGAGGGCGCGCAGCTCGCGCACGTCACCGTCGAAGAAGCGCGCCCACGACGCCACGAGATCGGCGTACCCCGTGGCGTCGATGGCCCCCACGCAGGGGCCCGAGCACTTGTGGATGTCGAAGAGGAGACAGGGTCGCCCCGTGCGTTGGTGGTAGTTCCACTTGTGGGGGGTGCACGAACGCAGGGGGAAACTCTGGAGCAGCTCGTCCATGGTGTGTCGCAGGGCGCGCACGTCGACGAAGGGTCCAAAGTACCGGACCCCGCGTTGGTGCTTCGCTCGCGTGATGTAGGGCACCGGAAATTCCGTGCGGGCGTCGATGGCCACGAAGGGGAAGGATTTGTCGTCCTTCAGGCGCATGTTGTAGCGCGGTTGGTTCTGTTTGATCAATTCATTTTCGAGGATGAGCGCGTCGGTCTCGCTCGGGGTGACGATCCACTCGACCGACGTGGCTTCGGTCATCAACGCCTGCGTCTTCGCGGTGAGCGCCTCGAAATTCTGAAAGTAGCTCGAGAGCCGTTGATTGAGGGCGAGCGCCTTACCCACGTAGATAACGGTGTCGGCGTCGTTCTTGAAGAGGTAGCAACCGCTCTGGCGAGGAATCCCCGACGGCTTGGCGAACACTATCTTGTCCGGTGCTGCGCCAAGACTTCGCGCAGGACTTGGCCCGTCGCGGTGGGGAGTTCCGCGATCTCCTCGGGCGTGCCCTCGCCCACCACGACGCCGCCACGCCGGCCACCGTCGGGCCCGAGGTCGATCACCCAGTCGGCCGTCTTGACGACGTCGAGGTTGTGCTCAATCGTCACCACGGTGTTGCCCTGGTCGACCAAGC
>JAKCEC010000134.1 GCA_021841725.1 Actinomycetes bacterium
ATTCCGTCGAATCAATGGCCTGCCGCCGTACGTCTTCGCAACGATCAACGGTCTCAAGGCCAGCGCCCGCGCGCAGGGGCGCGACATCGTGGACTTCGGTTTCGGCAATCCCGACCTGCCGAGCCCCGACATCGCGGTGGAGAAGCTCGCCGAAGCGGCCCACAACCCCAAGCATCACCGCTACAGCGCGAGCCGCGGACTTCCGAACCTGCGACTGGCCATGGCCACGCGCTACAAGAAGGTCTTCAACGTCAGCCTCGATCCCGAGACCGAGGTCGTGACGACCATCGGCGCCAAGGAGGGTCTCACCCACCTGATGTGGGTGTTGTTGGGGCCTGGCGACACGGCCATCGTGCCCAGTCCGAGTTACCCGATTCACTTGGCCGGTCCGGGCTTCGCCGGCGCCCAGGTGATCACGGTGCCCATGGTGGACCCGGGCGCCAGCACCAACGATCCCGGTGACGATTTCTTCGGCGGTCTGCTCACGGCCTGGGAGAGCGCCGCGGTCAAGCCGCGCGTCATCATCTGCTCGTTTCCGCACAATCCGACGAGCGCCAGCGTCGACCTGGCCTTCATGGAACGACTGGTGAACTTCGCGCTCGAGCGCGACGTGATCATCTGTCACGACTTCGCTTACGCCGACCTCGGCTTCGACGGCTACCAGCCTCCCTCCATCTTGCAGGTGCCGCGCGCGAAGGAGTGTTGCGTCGAGCTCTACACGATGACGAAGTCGTTCTCCATGGCCGGCTGGCGCGTGGGCTTCATGCTCGGCAACGCCGAAGTGGTCGCGGCGCTCACCAAGTTGAAGAGTTACCTCGACTACGGTACCTTCCAGCCCGTGCAGATTGCCGCCATCGTGGCCATGAACGAGGCGTCGGACTACCCCGACCTCCTGCGCGAGGTCTATCAGGTGCGCCGCGACACGCTCATCGGCGGACTCAACCGCATTGGCTGGCCGGTCGCGGCGCCCAAGGGTTCGATGTTCATTTGGGCGCCGATCCCCGAGCCCTACCGCGAGATGTCCTCGCTGGAATTCTCTAAGTTCCTCATCACCGAAGCGGAGGTGGCCACGAGCCCCGGGGTCGGATTCGGTGAGGGCGGCGACACTCACGTGCGTTTCGCCCTGATCGAGAACGAGCTGCGCACCCAGCAGGCGATCCGGAACCTCAAGCGCGCCCTGCCCAAACTGCAGTAGCCGGGCGAGACGTCCGGCGGGGATGTCCCGCGAAGTGTCGCGCACCCGATGAGGGCGTCGTGAGCGAGAAGGGTTGGTGCGCCGAGTGATCACCGTCTACGGGGTCGTCGCCGTAAGTTTCATGATGCTGATGTACGCCGGGGAACGGCGCGGGCGGGGCTTCGTCGCCGCGTTCGCCCTGGGGTGTCTCCTGTCGAGCGTCTACGGCTTCTGGTCGGGGGCGTGGCCCTTTGGCGTGGTCGAGGCCGTGTGGTCCGTGATTGCGTGGCGCCGATTCCGCCACCCGCACTGAGGACGCGGGGCCCGCGCACGTGAAAGGGCCTGTGGTTACTGGGAATCTCCGGTCGGGCGGCGAAAAGGGGTCAAAATTGTCCCCTTTAGGGGTTGACTATTTGTAATTACAGTGCTGTAATGACACAGCATCTTGCGTCGCGTAGTGTTACAACCACTACATATTGTGGCTATGGGGTGAGGAACCGTTCTCCTCGCTTCCTCGTCCCGCTCCGTCGCAGGTGACCGGACACCACGCAGTAACCGAAGAAAGAGATATGACATGGCTATCGCACCCCAGCGCCTCGGAATTGGAATTCGCCGATACTTCACCACGGAGGACCGCCACCCCTACGACCAAGTGACCTGGGAGCGTCGCGACGCGCGCATCTCGAACTTTCGTGACGGTTCCGTCGCCTTCGAGCAACTCAACGTCGAGGTCCCCTCGACGTGGTCCTTTAACGCCACGAACATCTTGGCCCAGAAGTACTTTCGCGGTTCTCTCGGCACGCCCGAGCGAGAGACCAGTCTCAAGCAAGTGGTGGACCGTATCGTCGACACCATCGCCGCTTGGGGAGACGAACGCGACTATTTCGTCGACGACGAGGAGTTCGAGGCCTTTCGCGCCGAGCTTAAGCACCTCCTGATCACTCAGAAGGCGGCGTTCAATTCGCCGGTCTGGTTCAACATCGGTGTTAAGGGCGTACCCCAGCAGGGCAGCGCCTGCTTCATCCTGGCCGTCGAGGACTCGATGCGTTCAATCCTCAATTGGTACACCGAAGAGGGGATCATCTTCAAGGGGGGCTCCGGCGCCGGTGTCAACCTGTCGAAGATTCGCTCGAGCGTCGAACTCCTCGAGGGCGGTGGCACCGCGTCGGGTCCGGTGTCCTTCATGCGCGGGGCTGACGCGTCTGCCGGCACGATTAAATCGGGCGGCAAGACGCGACGGGCCGCCAAAATGGTCATTCTGGACGTCGACCACCCCGACGTGGAGGAGTTCATCTGGTGCAAGGCCAACGAAGAGAAGAAGGCGCGCGTTCTGCGCGACAACGGCTTCGACATGGACTTAGACGGCAAGGACATCCACTCGATCCAGTACCAGAACGCCAACAACTCGGTGCGCATCAGTGATGACTTCATGCAAGCGGTGCTCGGCGACGGCGACTGGAACCTGACCGCTCGCGACGGTGGAGTCACCGTTCGCACGGTGAAGGCCCGTGACATCTGGCGCCAAATCGCCCGAGCGGCGTGGGAGTGCGCGGACCCCGGTTTGCAGTTCGACACGACCATCAACGCGTGGCACACCTCGCCTAACACCGACCGCATCAACGGGTCCAACCCCTGCTCGGAGTACATGCACATCGACAACTCGGCGTGCAACTTGGCCAGCCTCAACCTCATGAAGTTCCTCCAGGACGACGGTGGCTTCGACGTGGAGGCCTTTAAGGCCGCCATCGACGTCCTCTTCACCGCCCAGGAGATCATCGTGGGCGCCGCGGACTACCCGACCGAGAAGATCGGCGAGAACTCGCGCAAGTTCCGCCAGCTCGGACTGGGTTACGCGAACCTCGGGGCCCTGTTGATGGCGTCGGGCCTCGCCTACGACTCCGAGGCGGGTCGCGCCTGGGCGGCCGCCATCACGGCGCTGATGACCGGTCACGCCTACGCGGTGAGTGCGCGCACGGCCGGTCGCATGGGCCCCCACGAGGGCTTCGCCGAGAACGCCGCGCCGATGATCAAGGTGCTGGCCCAGCACCGCGACGCCGCCTACCGGATCGACGCCTCGCTGGCCCCCGCCGAAGTCCTCCAGGCGGCGCAGGCGGCCTGGGAGGAAGCGGTGGACCTCGGGTCGCGACACGGCGTGCGTAACGCGCAGGCGTCGGTGTTGGCGCCGACCGGGACGATTGGCCTCTTGATGGACTGCGACACGACGGGGGTGGAGCCCGACCTCGGACTCGTGAAGTTCAAGAAGCTCGTGGGGGGCGGCAACATGGCCATTGTCAACCAGACCGTGCCGCGTGCGCTCGCCAAGCTCGGGTACTCGCCCGCCGAGGTCGACGCAATCGTCGCCTACATCGACGTGAACAAGTCGATCGTCGGGGCGCCGGCCCTGCGGCCGGAACACCTGGACGTGTTCGCCTGTTCCATGGGCGATAACACCATCCACTACCTCGGTCACGTGAAGATGATGGGGGCGATCCAGCCCTTCATCTCGGGGGCGATCTCCAAGACGGTGAACATGCCCGAGGACGCCACGATCGAGGACGTGGAGAATCTCCACCTCGACGCGTGGCGCCTCGGGGTGAAGGCCGTCGCGATCTACCGTGACAACTGCAAGGTGGGTCAGCCACTCTCGACGGCCAAGAAGAACGGCGAGTCCTCGTCGTCGGTGATGGCCACCGATTCGGTGGCGGCGGAACTCTACACGAGGATCCACAAGCTCGAGACCGCACTGGAGTTGGCCAAGTCCGAGGGAAGCCACGTCGTCGTGGGTGCGGTACGCGAGCGCCTGCCGCGCCGTCGCGTGTCCACGACCTTCGCCTTCCGCGTGGCGGACTGCGAGGGGTACGCCACGGTGGGTGAGTACGAAGACGGGCGACCCGGCGAGGTATTCCTCAAGGTGTCCAAGCAGGGATCGACGCTGGCCGGCATCATGGACGCCTTCTCGATCTCGATCAGCTTGGGTCTCCAACACGGGGTGCCGCTGGCGACCTACGTGCGAAAGTACGTGAACATGAAGTTCGAACCCTCGGGCATGACCGATGACCCGGACCTGCGCATCGCGACGTCACTGGTCGACTACATCTTCCGTCGACTGGCTCTGGACTACTTAAGCGCGAGTGAGCGCGAGGAGTTGGGCGTGCTCTCTACGAGCGAGCGAATTCAACCCACGTTGCCCGAGGTCGTGGAGCAGGCGACGCCTACGGTGGGTGTGAGCGATCAAGTGACGCTGGTCGACCTCATCGAGAAGGCGGAGTTGCGCGCGCCAACGCTGAGTCGAG
>JAKCEC010000135.1 GCA_021841725.1 Actinomycetes bacterium
CCGGGCCGCCGCGGGGACGCCAGTGCAGGCTCAGCGCCACCAGCGTCAGTACCGTCACCTGGATGACCTCGGTGACGATGACGCCCGCAATCTTGGCGGCGATCATGCGTCGTTGACCCAGGGGCGTCACGTGCAGGCGTCGCAGGACACCGTAGGAGCGCTCGAAGCCCGTGGCGATGGACAGGGCGACGAGGGAGGTGGAGAGGACGCACAGCGCCAGGATGCCCGGGGCGACGAAGTTGATGCGACCGCCCGGCGGCGTCGTGGTCACGTGGGTGAGGGAGAAGAAGACCAGTAGGAGCACGGGTATCCCGAGAGTCAAGAGGAGGGTCTCGCCCCGACGAATCGTCATGCGGACCTCCGCGCGGGTCTGCGCCCACCACGCCCTCACGGGGTGACCTCGGCGATCAGGTCGAGGTAGCGCTCCTCGAGGGAGGCCCGCGTGCGCAGCGCGGTCAACGACACCGAACACTCCTCGAGGTACGCGCTGACCAGGGCCACGCGCTCCGGGGTGGAGTCGACGGCGCAGTGCAGCCGCGTCGGTTCGATGGCGGTGACCAGGCAACCCAGCCGTCGACCCAACTCGCGCGGGTCGACGGGGGCCGACGTCTCCACGATGAGGACCGCGTCGCCGGCGAGTTCGCCGAGACTGCCTTGAACGATGACGCGCCCGTGGTTCATGATGACCACGTGGTCCGCGGTGCGCTCGGCCTCGGTGAGTTCGTGGGTCGTGATCAACAACGCGCACCCCCGGTCGCGTTCGGTGCGAATGAGCTCTCGGATTACCTGGCGACCTTCGGGGTCGACCGCCGTGGTGGGTTCGTCGAGGACGAGGACGCGGGGTCGCCCCAGCAGGGCGAGGGCGAGCAGGGTGCGCTGCTGCTCGCCGCCGCTCAGACGGCGCCACGGCGTCTTGGCACAGTTCTCGAGGCTCAGCAGGCCGAGCAGTTCACGCGGGGGCCGGGGTTGGTCGTAGTAGGTCGCGGTGAGGGCGATGACCTCGGCGGGGGTCATGCCGAACCAGACGCCGCCGCGCTGCAGGAGAGCACCGGTACGCACCACGACGTCGGCGTGATCGCGCAGGGGGTCCAGACCGTGCAGGCGGACGGTCCCCGAGGTCGGGGCGCGAAAACCGAGGAGGGTCTCGACCAGGGTCGTCTTACCGGCGCCGTTGGGGCCGAGCAGGGTGGTGACCTGACCGTAGGGGACGTGCAGGCTCGCGTCGTCGAGCGCGCGCACGTCGCGGAACTGCACCACCAGGTTGGTGACGTCGATGGCGTAACTCACGAGTATTGAACCTAATGCGCCACGGGCCCGGGCAACGCGCTTCACTAGGCTGGGGCCATGATTGACCTCGCCCAATTGCGTCGTGAGCCCGGCGTCGTCACGGCGGCCCTGGCCCGGCGTGGCGTGCCCCGCTCCAGCGTGGACGCCATCGTTCAGCTCGACATCGAACATCGTCAACGCTTGCAGGAGGCCGAGGCGTTACGCGCCGAGATCAAGGACCTCTCGCGGCGCGTGGCGCTCGCGCGCCGCGCCCACGACGACGCGCAAGCCCAGTTGCTGCAGGCGACGAGCCGCGACCTCGGCGAGCGAGAACGCGTGGCGGCCGAGGCGACGGAGGCGGTGGCGGCCGACCTGCGCGCGCAACTCCTCATGATCCCGAACCTGCCCGCGCCCGAGGCCCCCGAGGGCCTCGACGAGGGCGACAACGTCGAAGTGCGACGCTGGTGGGTGGGCGTGGACGAGGGTGCCCCCTTCCCGACCTACCAGGAGCACCAGCGGGTGGCGCACTGGGACGTCGCGCGCGAACTGGGGATCCTGGACCTCGAGACGGGCGCCAAACTGGCCGGGTCGATGTTTCCGCTCTACCGCGGCGACGGCGCTCGATTGCTGCGCGCGCTGAGTTTCCTGGCCCTGGACCGTCACCGCGACGCGTACGAGGAGATCCGCCCGCCCAGCGTGGCGCTCACCGAGACGATGATGTCCACGGGTCACCTGCCCAAGTCGGCCGACGACATGTACGAGGTGCCCCGCGACGACCTCTGGCTGATCCCCACGGCGGAGGTCCCGCTGACCTCGATGCGCCGGGGCGAGATCCTGGAGGAGTCCGAGCTGCCGATCCGCCTGACGGCGCTGACGGCGTGCTTTCGCCGAGAGGCGGGGGCCGCGGGTCGCGACACCCGGGGACTGCTGCGCGTGCACGAATTCGACAAGGTCGAACTCTTCGCCTACTGCACCCCGGAGCAGGCTGAGGCGGCGCACGCGGACATCCTGGCGCGCGCGGAGGGTCTCTTGCGCGAACTCGGACTGACCTATCGCGTGTTGGACCTGTGCGCGGGCGACCTGGGGACCTCCTCGGCGCGCACGATCGACCTCGAGGTCTACAGTCCCGGCGTCGATCGCTGGCTCGAGGTCTCCTCGGTCAGTTGGTTCCGCGACTTCCAGGCCCGTCGCGCGAACGTCCGCTACCGTTCGGCCCAGGGCACGCAGTTCGTGCACACGGTGAACGGTTCGGCGTTGGCGTGGGCCCGAATCTGGGCCGCCCTCGTCGAGACGTACCGGCAGGCGGACGCCACGGTGCGCCTGCCCGAGGTGTTAGCCCCGTACTTCGGCGAGCTGACTATTCGCCCGCGGAGCTAGCCACCTCGAGGCGGTACCCGACGCCGCGCACGGTGGTGATGATGCGCGGGTTCTTCGGGTCCTCCTCGATGAGGGTGCGGAGGCGCTTGACGTGCACGTCGAGGGTCTTGGTGTCGCCGACGTAGTCACTACCCCAGACCCGGTCGATCAGGACGTCGCGCGTCAGCACCCGGCCGGGGTTCTCGAGCAACAAGAGCATCAGGGCGAACTCCTTCTTGCGCAGTTTGATCTCCTGGCCGCGCAAGAAGCAGCGTCGCGCGTCCACGTCGAGGCGCAGGGGCCCGTGCTCCACGACGGACTCCGACACGACGGGCGACGCTGCGGTCTGGTGCCGGCGCGTGACCGCGCGGATCCGGGCGACCAGCTCGCGCAACCGGTAGGGCTTGGTGACGTAGTCGTCCGCGCCGATCTCGAGCATCAACACCATGTCGACCTCCTCGCCCTTAGCGCTCACGATGATGATGGGCACCTCGCTCGCGGCGCGGATGGCGCGACACACGTCGAGCCCCGACACCTTGGGCAACATGAGGTCCAGCAGGACCACGTCGAAGGTGCCGCTGGCGAACGTCTCCAGGGCCTCGTGGCCGTCGCGCGCGACGGTCACGTCGAACCCTTCGCGCGCCAGTCCCACGCGCAACGCGTCGATGAAGGACTCCTCGTCCTCGACGACGAGAATGCGCGTCTCGCCCTCGCTGCGTGACGCGCTCATCAGCGGTTCACCGGGAGTTCCAGGACGAAGGTCGAACCTTCGCCCTCGCGCGATTCCACCACGACGCGCCCTCCGTGATTTTGCGCCACGTGTCGCACAATACTCAGACCCAGCCCGGTGCCCCCGGTGGCGCGGGCCCGACCCGGGTCGACCCGGTAGAAGCGTTCGAAGATCCGGTCGAGATCCTTGCTCGGGATACCGGGTCCCTCGTCGCGGATGGCGACGCGCACCAGGGGTCCGGCGGGTGCGTCGTCGTCGAAGGGGGACGACTCCGTGCGTTCGATGGTGACGAGCACCTTGCCGTCATCGGGGGAGTACTCCACCGCGTTCTCGAGCAACGCCTGCACCGCCGAGACCAGTTGTCGGCGGTCGCCGCCGATCACGTAGCCAATCTCGGGTTCGAGGAACTGCACGTTGACGTTCTGCTGTTCGGCCACGATGCGGATGCGTTCGATGGCGTCGGCGACGATGAGCGACACCGAGACGGGTTCGCGCGCGGGCGAGCCCTCACCCTCGATCCGCGAGAGGTCGAGCAGGTCTTCGATGATGCGATTGACGCGAAAGGCCTCGGAATTGATGCGCTCGGCGAGTCGGTTGGCGACCACGGGGTCGCGTTCGAACTGGAGGGTCTCCGCCAGCAGCCCCATGGCCCCCATGGGGGTCTTGAGTTCGTGCGAGACGTTGGCGATGAAGTCGCGTCGAATATCCTCGAGGCGCCGGCGCTCCGAGACGTCCTCGATGAAGGCGACCACCCCGAGCGGGCGGCGTCCGTCGTCGATGACGGCGGCGCGGATGGTGAGGGTCCGCCGCGGCGGGCCGTAGATGTCGATGGTGCGGTCGGCGACGCCGTTGGTCCACCCGTCGGCCAGCGTGTCGGTCACCGCCTGGGCGGCGATGGCGTCGCCGTAGCGCGACACCATCAGGCTCTCGGCCTGGGGGTTGCGGTAGAGCACCGCGCCGCCCTCATCGCACAGGACGAGCCCCATGGGGAGGGCGTCGAGGGAGCGGCGCAGGCGCACCGCGTCCGCGCCCGCCTCGGTGACCACGGTCGTCGCCACCCCGGCCACCTCCTCGAGGTGCGCGAGAGCGGCCTCGACCTTGCCCTTGTCGTC
>JAKCEC010000136.1 GCA_021841725.1 Actinomycetes bacterium
TCCGACGAGGAGCTGGGTCGCCGGCCCCGATCGATGGGGTGACGTCCCCGCACGAGCACGGGTGCTCGCAATGAGTGAGACGCCATTCACCCCGTCCCCGGAGCGATCCGCGGAGGTACCCGCGACCGACGTGGGGTACCCGAAGGAATTGGAGGGGGCCGTCACGGGTTTCGCCGCCCGTCCCCTGCGGGTACGTCCCGTGCGCGCCGACGACGCCGAGCGTCTCGTCGCGTTCCACGCTCGCCTCTCACCCGGTTCGATCTACCGGCGCTATTTCGCCGCCCGCCCCCTGCTCACCCCCCAAGAGGTGAGCCACCTGACCCAGGTCGACTACCTCGACCGGCTCGCCCTGGTGATCGAGGACGGTTCGGAGATTGTGGCCATCGCGCGCTACGAACGGATCCCCTCCACGACGACCGGCGAGGTCGCCTTCGTCGTGCGCGACGACTACCAGCACCGGGGCCTGGGTCACCTCCTGCTCGACCGCCTCGCGGTGGCCGCCTGGGCGAGGGGACTCACCCGGTTCAGCGCGATCACGCTGCTGGAAAATCGCGGCATGATCGCCATCTTCGAGCATTCGGGGTTTCCGGTGACGGCGGCGCACCGCGACGAGGAGTATTACGTATCGTTCTCCATCGATCCCGCCGATCGACGCGACCCGTCGTCGACGTCGGGCCCGCGGGTCGGGAGTACCTGATGGTGCTCGTCGTCAACGACGCGGCCGACGATTCGTTACACGAATCACCCGAGCACCCGGAGCGTCCCGGTCGCGTGCAGGCGGCCCGGGCCGCGCTCACGACGTTGGACTTGGGGAGCGACCTCGTCGTGGTCCCGGCGCGCGTCGCGACCCGCGCGGAACTGTCGCGGGTCCACGCCGTGGGCTACCTCGACGAACTGGGCGCCTACTGCTACGGCGGGGGCGGCGACCTCGACCAGGACACCTACGCCACCTACGACTCGTGGTCGATCGCCACCCTCGCCGCGGGGGCCGGACTCGCCGTCGTCACCGAACTCCAGCGCCGCGGCGACGGCGTCGGGTTCGTCGCGGTACGTCCGCCGGGCCACCACGCGCTGCGGGACCGCGCCATGGGATTCTGCCTGCTCAACAACATCGCGGTGAGTGCAGCCGCGCTGGTGGCCCAGGGCGAGCGCGTCGTCATCGTCGACTGGGACGTGCACCACGGCAACGGGACCCAGCAGATCTTCTGGGACGAACCCAACGTCCTCTACATCTCCCTGCACCAGTGGCCGCTCTTTCCGGGCAGCGGCTCGCCGGTGGAGATCGGGGGACCCGGCGCGCTCGGTTCGGTCCTGAACGTGCCCCTGCCGGCGGGGGCCACGGGTGACGTGCTACGTCGTGCACTCGAGGACATCGTCGCCCCGGTCGTTGACGCCTTCGGCCCCACGTGGGTCCTCGTGTCGGCGGGCTACGACGCCCACTACCTCGACCCGATGGCCGATCTGTGCCTGAGCGACGGCGACTTCGCCGACCTGGCGTCGAGCGTCGCGCGTTACGTGGCGACGCCGGGTCGACTCGCGTTCTTCCTCGAGGGGGGCTACCACCTCGACGCCCTGCGCGACTCGGTGGGCGCCACGATGGCCGCCGTGCTGGGTGCGCCCCACGCGGGCGAGCCTTCGACCAACGGCGGGCCCGGCGCGTCACACCTGGTGAGTGTCGCGGCCCAACGCCGCGCCGCGTTCGAGTCGTGGACCCGGGTGGCGGGGGAGGAGGCGCGGTGATGAACCTGAACTCCATCGTGGTCGGCTACGACGGCTCGGTCGAATCCGAGAACGCCGTTCGCTGGGCGGTCCGGTTAGCGCACGGGGTCGACGCCACCGTGACGGTACTGCACGCGGCGGGCATCCTGGAGCGTTTGGACACCCCCTTCCGTCGCTCGGCCACTCCCGAGGCCGTCGAGCGGATCGTCGCCGAAGAACGTTTGGACGCCGCGCGCTGTCACTGGGTCGTCGACGACGGCGACGCGTGTTCAGCGCTCTTGCGGAGCGCGGCGCCCCCCATCGGCGCCCAGTTGCTGGTGGTGGGATCTCGTGGTCACGGCAAGCGCCCGGGGATGTTGATCGGCAGCGTCAGCCTCGAAGTGGTGCAGCACGCCGCGGTACCGGTGGTCGTCATTCCCGGGTTCGAGGCGCCCGTGTAGTGAGACGTCGGCCGTACGTCCGGGGCGCCCTCCGGTGGCCGACCCTCGGCACTGCGTCGTCGCCCGACGGTCGTGGCCCTCACGCCGTTATCATCACGGTGTCGGAACTCGTGGGGAGAGAGTGATGCGAACGCGTGAAGGGAGCTCCAACGCGAGCGTCCGGCGGGGGCGCCGGGTCATCTTTGCGCTGGTGGCTCTGGGCACGGGGGCGGTTCCCGTGACGGCGCTCGCCTCGCCGGTGAACCCACCCATCGCCGATGGTTTCTACGTCCCCGTCGTCACGCCCGGCGTCCCCGGCGGCGAAGAACTATCGCTCTCGATCGTCCACCACGCCATCAGGACCATGGAGCTCACTTGTTTTCCCAACGACGCCGTGGCGCAAATCCTGCACGGCAGTCGTTACGCGAACGTCTTCATCTTGCCCCCGGTGGCGCGCATCAGACTGGTCGACGGACGCTTCCATTACTCCGGGCTCGCCGCCGTCTCGTCAGCGCCGCGACTGGCGGATCGGGTCGGCACCGCGAGGTTCACCGTGGCGGGGACCTTTTTGTCCGACGGCCCGTCCTATCACTACTTCAGCGCGCTGGACAATGAGGTGACCTCGACGCTCGTCGTCCGGGGTACCGCCACGACGAACGCCTGCGTCGGGTTGCCGGCCGACCGAGTCTTTCGTCTCTACGTCACGCGGGGCTGAGGCGCACGCGACGGGTTCCCTCCCGACGTCAGGGGCCCGCGGGGTGCTGCGCGTCCGGGGCGAGGTCGTCGTGGTCGTCGCGCCAGGCCGGGGCGTGCTGGTCGACCCAGCGCCGGCTCACGGCGCCGTCGAACATCGAACGGAGTGACTCGCGATGGGTGAGGGCCATGTAGAGGTGTCCCACGATTACCACGACGAGGAGGAAGGCGAAGCCGTCGTGGACGAAGGTGGCCCCCTCGCGTTCCGAGATCGAGAAGTAGCGGAACCACTGCAGCATGGCGCCGGTGATCAGCATCACGATAATGGAGGCGCCGACGAACACGGCGTTCAACTTCTGACCCGGGTTGAATTTCTCCGCGGCGAGCGGCGCGTGACCCAATGTGCGAAGCCAGGTGACCTCGTCGCGCGTCCAGTAGTTGAATCGACGCACGTCGCGGCGCATCCGCGCTCCCCAGGGTCCGACCAGGGCGGCCAGTACCGGGACGGGGAGCGCGAGTCCCGCCCCGAGGTGCACTAATTGGACGGGGTGGCGCGGCAGGACGAAACCGAAGAAGGAGCCGAAGTAGAGCGGAACGGCCGTCGCGATCAAGACGGTGAAGAGCACGGCGAGGGCCCAGTGGGTGACGCGCTGGACCCGGTCGAAGCGCAGGACGCGCGCGAACCCCGCGGTCGTGTCGCACGTTGGGGGTGACGTCATCAGGTCAGCCCCGGGTCGGGGTTGGTGGGTCCGGTCGTTCCGTCGAGCCACCCGTTGACCGGATAACCGTTCTGCTCCCAGAAGCCCAGGATCTGCTGATCGACGACACGGATGGCGGAGAGCCACTTCAGCGACTTGTACCCGAACATCGGGGCCACGTAGAGGCGCACGGGTCCGCCGTGCTCGCGGGTCACCGGCGCGCCGAGCATCTCGTAGGCGACGAGCACGTCGGACAGGCGCGCCTGATCGAGGGTGAGGCTCTCGGTGTCGGCGCCGTCGTAGGACTCAAAGGTGAGGGCGATGGCGCCGGGTTGGACGCCCACCAGGTCCAAGAGGTGCGAGAGTTGCACCCCACGCCACTCGACGTCGGGTACCCGCCAGCCCGTGACGCACTGGAAGGTCTTCTTGAAGGTGGTCGCGGGCAGGGCCGCCAGATCGTGGTAGGTGAAGGTCGTGGGTCGCTCCACGAGTCCCGTCACCTCGAGGCGATACCCGCGTCGGGTGATCGCCGGGTAGCTGTTCGTGATGGAGTAGATCCGGAAGCGGTCACCGAAGGGGAGCAGCCCGCCGAATCCGCCACCCACCGCGTTACCGAGGAAGCTTTGGACCCGCCCGCCGAACGCGACCCCGAGGGCCCCGAGGGCGACGACCCCTACGAACGCGCGCCGCCCGATGGGACGGGCCTCGCCGACGCGGCGGCCCTCGTCGGTCGTCATCGTGACGCTCCCCGCGATCGCGCGGGGAATGGGTGCCTCGCGCGCGAACCTCGTGCGTGGATCATGGTCCTCCTCGAGTGGGCGACTCGGCGCTGAGTCGGTGGTCAGTCGGTCGCCGCGTCCGCTTCGCCCGTCGGTGCCCGACGACGTAGCTTCGACGGGCTCAGCGTACCGGT
>JAKCEC010000137.1 GCA_021841725.1 Actinomycetes bacterium
TCACGTCGCTGATGTGAGGTGCCGCGTCAGCGTGACTCGTCGACGCCGACCACCCCTGGCACGCGGGTTTCGTGTCGTACGACTCCGCGGGCCACGGTGCGGCGCCCGTCCTCCACTTCCCCCGCCGCCGGAACCCCCCTCCTGGGGTGGCCCGCACGAGGCACCGCGCCGTTCAGCGCAGCCGGTGGCGGCGTCAGTGCGAGTTCTCCTGCACGACGTCGCGGCGGCGGCGGAACTCATCCTCGTCGATGTCGCCGTTAGCGAAACGCGTCGCGAGAATCTCCAGGGGGCCGACCACGGCCCCCGCGGGCCGGTGGTCGCGGCACCCGCATCCTCGAGGGCCATCGTGACCATCGTGACGCTCCGCACGGTCACCACCCTTGCCGTGGCGCGGACACCGGCAACCGGGAACGTCGTTGCCCTCTCGGACGTGACGGTGTCGCAGGCGCTGCGCGCAGGCGCCCACCCCCAGCACGGCAGCGAGTAGCGCCATTTTCACCACCACCACCGACGGCCCGGGGCCCCGGTGATTCTCGCAGTTTTCGTGCTCCATAACAGCCTCCTCGGCGTTCATTGACCTGCTCATAGTTTCGGGGCCGGACGATTCCTCCATCAGGGGACAAGGTCACCATTCGTGACGGACCGGCGCCGTGGCGCGCACGAGTGAGATCTCGACCGCTCGTGTCCGAGGCGGCGTCGCCACCCTCCTCGGACCATGTGCGGCGCCGGTCCTTCGCCGTCGGATCGACGTCAGCGCAACACGGGCTTAGCGGTTCACCGACGACATGTCGGCGTAACGGTCCCCCGCGCTCGATCCGACCGGAGCGGCCGAGTCGAGGGCTCGCAGGTCGTCCTCACTGAGTTCGAGGTCGAGGGCCGCGATGTTCTCACTTAGGTAGCGTTGTCGTTTGGTGCCCGGGATCGGCACGACGTCGGGGCCTTGCGCCAGTACCCAGGCCAGCGCCAATTGGCTGGGCGTCGCGCCCTTGTCGGCCGCGATCTCGCGCACCCGCTCGAGGAGTTCGAGGTTCTTCTCGAAGTTCTCTCCCTGGAAGCGGGGGGAATGCCGTCGAAAATCGTTGGCGTCCAGGTCGTCGACGCGGCGGATGGTGCCCGACAAGAATCCTCGTCCCAGCGGCGAATAGGCCACGAAGCCAATGCCGAGTTCGCGCGTCGTCGCCAGGACGTCGTTGTCCTCCACGTCGCGCGACCACAGCGACCACTCGGTCTGCAACGCGGTCACCGGGTGTACCGCGTGGGCGCGCCGGATCGTCGCCGGGGCCGCCTCGCTGATGCCGAGGTGGCGCACCTTGCCGGCCGTTACCAGTTCACCCAAGGCTCCCCAGGTCTCCTCGACCGGCACGTTCGGGTCGACGCGGTGCTGGTAGTAGAGGTCGATGTGCTCCACCCCCAGTCGCGCCAGGCTCGCGTCACAGGCCTGACGCACGTAGTCCGGTCGGCCGTTGATGCCGAGCCGCGTACCGTCCTCGCGCCGTTCGTTGCCGAACTTGGTCGCGAGCACGACCTCGTCACGGCGTGTCGCAATGGCGCGGCCCACCAGTCGTTCGTTGGTGAAGGGCCCGTACATATCGGCGGTGTCCAAGAAGTTAACGCCCGCGTCGAGGGCGGCGTGGATGACCGCGACGGACTCCCCTTCGTCACCGGGTCCGTAGAACTCCGACATGCCCATGCAGCCCAGGCCCTCACCCGAGACCTCCAGGGCGGATGCGCCCGAACCGAGCGTGCGACGAGAGACCGTCATGACAAACCTCCTAGGCGTGTGGGTACCGTCCCACCTTACGGGCCCACCCCCCGCGACGACGCTCGCGACCACCGCGGCGCCGTCGGCACCACCACCAGGGCGGTCGAGACGGGTCGCTCCCTCCCGCGCGAGGAGTGAGTGAGCGTACGTCCGTCGACGTAGAGGGTCGTGGAGTCCCCCCCGTCGAGGTCGAGCGCGGTCACGACGTGCAGGGCACGCAGCACCCGCACGAGCTGAGGGGCCGTGGCCCCCGACACGCCGTCGCGCCCGTCCACCGCGACGAGGACGGTCCGACCCGACGCCGTCCAACCGATCACGGTGCGCGCGTAGGGCGCAGCCATGTAGGTATCCGCCGGCGCGACGGGGACGGCGACCCCCCGGTCCAGCAGGATGGGGTGCCCGCCGATGCTGTCGCACCCGGCCGAGGAACGCGTCGTCGTCGACACCTCCTGACCGAGGTGCAGTGACGACAGCGCGGAATCCGGGGGCGCCGAGACGTCGACCTCGCCCGGGAGGACCCGGCGCGGACGCCGCGTCGTACCCACCAACTCGAGTAGCGCGCGAGCGTTGATGCGGGTGGCGCTGTCCGCGCCCACGAGTGCGAATTCGTAGGTGACGCGCCCCGGGGTCGACGGCGGGGGCAGCGCGTAGGGAGGGGTGTAGAGCAGCGTCCCCGACAGCGCGAGGTGGACGTCGGCGTAGGACACCGGTAACTCCTGGTTGATGGCCGTGACGGGTACCGTCACGCCGTGCACGTCGATGGAGTCACTCCAGTCGAAGTTCTGGGTGAGGGTGTGACTCTCCAGGTTCGCCTGCTGGTGCGAGAACTCGGGCGTGTGCAACAGGCGACAGTCGCGGACGATCGCGCCCACCTCGTCACCCGGGTCGCGCTGACCGGGTCGGCTCACCGCGAAGTAGTCCGCGTTGACCGCGGCGACGCAGCCGCGCGTGGCCCGGCACATGGCGCGCGGCGTCTGTACGCCCCCGGCGAGGGCGTGGTGCGCGAGGGCGATCCCCACCCGGTACCGGGACCCGTCGACGACGAGGACGTGAATCGCGGTGGTGACGCCGAAGGGACGCCCGTTCAGGCGAAAGACGTGCAGACCCGCCGTGTCCGGAGACCGCGAGACGGCCGACGCGACGACGGCCGCGGGTGTCACCACCCACCCGGCGACGCACGCCAGCGCGGTAGAGACGACAATCCTGGTGGTCCGGCGGCGACCGAGCGCCCGGGTCGATCTCATTCTCGTGGCGGGGCCACCCCGGTGGACGGCGACGTCATTCGCGCCCCTGCGAGTCCGCCCATGATCGCCACGCTAGCCACTCACGGGTTCGGGGGCCCACGAGCCACCGCCGGCCGCGACGGCGAGCGACTCGAACGCGACGGCCGATCAGGTGGGGCGAGCGACCTCGGGCAGGCACCACCCGTGGGGCCCCACGAGGTGATCGATCGCGGGCGGGCCCCACGAGCCCTGCGCGTAGGACACGACGGGGGGCGGGTCTTCGAGGAGCGGCGCGGCCACCCGCCAGAGTCGCTCGATCCCGTCGGAGCGGGTGAAGAGGGACTGGTTGCCGAGCATCGCCTCGAGGATGAGGTGCTCGTAGGCCTCGAGTTGGTGAGCGGACTGGAAGGAATCGCGATAGTGAAAGATCATCTCGGCCGCGTCTAAGTGCATGCGCGGACCGGGCTCCTTGGCCAGGAAGTGGGCGTGGATCGATCCCGGGTCGGCGAAGTCCACGACGATGCGGTTGCCGCGCCACTGGGGCTCGCGCCGGCCCATCGGAAAGAGCCGCATGACGGGTTCGTGAAAGCCGATGGTGATCACTTGGCGGCTCTGGGCCATGCACTTACCGGTGCGCAGGTAGAAGGGCACGCCCTTCCAGCGGGTGTTCTCGACCTCGGCGCGTAGCGCGACGAACGTCTCGACCGGGGAGTCGCTCGCCACCCCGGGCTCGGCGCGGTACCCCTCGTACTGTCCACGTACCACCAGTTGGGGGTCGATGGGTCGAATCGTCTCGAACACCTTGTGCACCTCGTCGCGCAGGGGACGCGCCTCGAGCGAGGTCGGCTGCTCCATGGCGAGGAAGCCCAGCACCTGGAACAGGTGGCTGACCACCATGTCGCGAAAGGCCCCGGTCTCTTCGTAGAACGCGCCGCGACCCTCAATCGAGATCGTCTCGGGGACGTCGATCTGGACGAAGCCCACGTGATCGCGGTTCCACAGGGGTTCGAAGAGCCGGTTGGCGAACCGTAGGGCCAGGATGTTGTCGATGGACTCCTTGCCCAAGAAGTGATCGATGCGAAAGACTTGGCTCTCCTCGAAGCACGCGGCGATGGTGGCGTTCAGGTGTTGGGCGCTCGCGAGGTCCACCCCGAAGGGCTTCTCGAAGATGACCCGCGACTTCTCGTTCAGACGACTCGCCCCGAGCATCGCCACCATGTCGAGAACGGCGTTGGGGGGGATCGCCAGGTGCAGCAGTCGTCGCGCGCCGCTCCCGAGTTCGCGCTCGGCGTCGTCCACCGCGCGCGTGAGTTCGTCGTGGTGTTCAGGGTCGGCGCTGACGAAGGAGAGCGCGTTGACGAAGGTCTCCCACGTCGGCCCCTCGGGCTGGCAGGCGCCGAAGGTGAGTATCGACTGGCGCGCCACTTCGCGAAACGCGTCCGAGGACATGGTG
>JAKCEC010000138.1 GCA_021841725.1 Actinomycetes bacterium
TCGTCACAAGATCAATCGTCGCAGTTCCCAACTCGCCCTGGAGTTAGTGGAAGACCAGTGGAACCTGCTGCTCTACCCCGAAGGGGGCCGCAGTCCCGACGGAAACCTCCAGGAATTCAAGGGGGGCGCCGCCTACCTCGCCGAGCGATCGAAGGCCTTGGTCGTCCCCACGTACATCCACGAGGCCGGGTACTTGCGCGGACCGAAGTACGCCAAGGCCCCCATGCACACCCAAGCCCGCAGTCAACGCCGTCACCACGTCACGGTGACCTTCGGCGTCGCCCTGCGCGCCGAACCCGGCGAGAACATACGTCGCTTCGGCGCCCGGATTGAGGAGTCCGTCGCCGAGATTGGTCGCCGCGTCAGCGGCGACCAGCAGTACGGTCGGCGTCCGGACGACGACTACTGAGCTGGGCGCAGCGCTCGGCGTAGAGTCGGTCCGCCACACTGGGCCAGGGCGCTAACGTCCTGCCACTGACGCGAGCGAGGATCTCGTCGGCCAACCAGGGATTTTGGGCGAGGACCGGTCCGTGGGCGTACGTGGCCCACACGCGCGGTCCCGCGTAGCCGTCGACGCGACCGTCGTTGCCGCGTCCGATCACGACGTCGCCCAGGGGCGAGAGGTCCGCACCCAATACCGTGTCGCCGCCGTGGTTCTCAAAACCCACCATCATGCGACCCTGCACCAGGGTGGCGAGATCGCCCACCGAGCGTGAGGGACCGCGTGTCGTCGTCGCCGCCACCACACCCAGGCCCGGGTACGAGGCGTCGCCCTCGACGCTGAACGAGGTCCCCAGGATCTGGAGTCCCGCGCACACGGCGAAGACGTGAGCCCCGTCGCGATATCGCTCGAGCAGCCCACCCTCCGCCAGCAGGTCACACGCGAGCCGTTGGGGACCGTCTTCGCCCCCACCGAGCAGATAGAGATCGGCGCCGGGCAGACCCGAACCAATGGTGACGTCGAGCACTTCGACGTCCATGCCGCGCGCCCCGGCGCGCGCGGCGAGTACCTCACCATTCCCACCGTCGCCGTAGGTCCCGAGCAAGTCCGGAAAGACAACGGCCAGTCTCAACACGGCGCGGTCCTCGCCAGCCACTCGCGAAAGGCCGTGTAATTCGCTACGACGGTGACGTCGTCGGTACCGCGACGCAGTGCGTCGACGTCGTCACTGACCTCGCACTGCACCCCGGCGTAGGTCAGGCGTGTCGCCAGATCGAGGCGACGTTCGCCCAGGCACCGCACGCGTCGACCGCGCAAGACACCGAAGGGTACGTCGTAGAGCCACGACGGGTCCTTGCCGTCCGCGATCTGCGCGTTGATCGCAATCCATACCTCACCCTCGCTCAAGGACTCCAGCAGTGCCGTCGCGCCCGCGGGATTCTTCGCCAACATCAGTCGCACGGTGCGTTCGCCGAAGCGACGAAGTCCGTACCTACCCTGAATCGTGTCGAGACGGCGCATGCGCGCCAGGGCTTCCCCGGGGTCCTGGCCCAACTCCACCAGGGCGACCGTCGCCAGCGCGGCGTTGACTTCGTTGAACATTCCGGGTACCGCGAGGTCCAGTCGAAAGCTCTGGGAGGAAAAGTGAAGCTCCTCGCGCAAAGTCGCCGTCGGAGGGGTGGGTTGGGCGAAGCCGCACGCGCACGACCATCCGCGATCCGCGAAGTCGAGGGCTCGCGTGCAGTGGGGACACGACGCGGCGTCACCGCGCCACGGAGTCGGCACGTCGACCCAGCGCACCCTCTCGCTGGCTTGCGCGGCGAAGACCACCAGGGGATCGTTGCTGTTCGCCACCACCACGCCCGTGAACTGCGGCGCCGCGAGACAATCACGCCAGCGTTGCGCCAATTGTCGAACCTCGTTCGCCCGGTCGAGTTGATCACGAGAGAGGTTCAGCAGTACCACCACGGCGGGATCCGCGTCGGCCAACACCGAGGGCAACCACGCCTCGTCCGTCTCCAGGACCACCCGTGCGGCGCGCGACGTGGCCAGTGCCGCGACGTGGCCGGCGGGCATGTTGGCCCCGGTCACGTTGCCCGCGACGTCGTCGCCCCAGCCCGCGCGCAGTAGGGCCGAGGTGGTGGTCTTGCCGTTAGTTCCCGACACAAGCACGACGGTGCGCGACCTCGTCAGCGCGCGCAGCAACCGCGGTTCGAGCGCGAGTCCCACCCGGCCACCCGCGACAGTGCCCGCGCCACGTCCGAGCCGGCGCGAGAAGTAGTTGACGGTCACGACACAGCCCACGGCCACTCGCGCGCGCCAGGCCAGTCGAGTAGTCATTGAAACCACGCTAACAATCCCACGTCCGGTGTAAAGTCGCCCGTACAGCACAAAAGGGCCATCCGGGGGGGTGGATGGCCCTTTTGCAAAACCTCTGCTTCACCCTGGGGGGGTAGGGTGAAGCAGGCTGATACCAGTATGCAGGTAAGTGGCCTATCAATCAAGCGCATACTTTTGATAGTTGTCATCTATATACTTGATATATGGAAATACGCCAGCTCGAAGCCCTCGTGGGCATTGCCGAACACGGAACTTTCTCCAGCGCGGCGGAGGCCCTCGGCACCGTACAGTCCAACATCTCCAATCGAATCGCGCGTCTCGAATCGGAGCTCGGATCGGAACTCATCGACCGTGCCTCGGGCGCGCTGACCGAATCCGGTGCGGTCGTCGTCGATCGGGCTCGGCGCATCCTGAGTGAGGTGAGCGCCATCGCCGCCGACGTCTCGGAGTTGACCGCTGACGTGCGCGGTCGCGTTTCCCTCGGCATGATCGGCACGGCGGGACGCTGGATCGTCCCGCTGCTCCTCGAGGCCCAACGCGTGGCGTACCCCCACATCTCCCTGCGGATCACCGAGGGCACTAACTCGGTGATCGAGCCGCAACTCGTGTCGGGCGTCTTAGACCTGGCCGTGCTCGCGTGGCCCGTCGCCGCCCCCGAGTTGTCGGAGGTGGACCTGTACCGCGAGGACCTCGTCTTGATCGCCGACAAGAACCACCCCTTGGCGAATCGCCCCTCCGTGACCTTCGCCGACCTCGAGCCCTTCGAGATCCTGCTCCCCTATCCCGGTACTCCGATCCGCCGCGAAATCGACGACGCCTCACACGCTCAGGGCATCGATCTCAAACCCCTCATCGAGCTGGACGGACTGCGAACGATCGCGTCCTTGACGTTTGACGGCCACGGTCCCTCCATCCTGCCCTCGACCATGCTCTCGACGCACCTGCGAGCCAACTTCCGCGCCGTGCCCATCGAAGGCATCGCCCAACGCCGGGTCTGCCTCGTGCGACGTCGATTCGGTTTCCCCGCGGCGCCGGTACGCGCCATCCACTCCCTGCTCTCGACGGTGGTCCGTGAGGCGAGTCAGGTACCGCACGGGGTCGTCGTCCCCGAGGGCACG
The DNA here is from genome assembly GCA_021841725.1 of Actinomycetes bacterium. GTDB lineage: Bacteria > Actinomycetota > Acidimicrobiia > Acidimicrobiales > RAAP-2 > RAAP-2. Next base: position 3,400 of record JAKCEC010000138.1, read on the forward strand.
GGTGTTCTGCCATCATGACAAGGTGAGCCTACGTACCGACATCGCCGCGGAGATCGTCGCTCGGGATCGGGCCTTCGCCCCGGTCGTCGCCGTGGTCGGCGCGGTTCCCGCACGACGGCCCGCCCCGGTCGATCAGCGGTTCGCGAATCTGATCGGTTCCATCACCTATCAACTCCTGGCGACCGCGGCGGCTCGCACGATTCACGCGCGCGTGGTCGACGCGTGCGGCGGCCACGTCTCGATCGAATCGGTGTTGCGCGCGGGACCCGACGCCCTGCGCGGCGCGGGCCTCTCGCGCACCAAAGCCGCGGCGATGCTGGACTTGGCGGCGCACGCCCGGGACGGGCGCATCCACCTGAGCGCGCACGGTCGCCGCAGTGACGCCGAGATCGTGTCGGAGCTGACGTCGGTGCACGGCGTCGGGCCCTGGACCGTGCAAATGTACTTGATGCACACGCTCGGTCGCCGCGACGTGTGGCCGGTCGGTGACTTCGGGGTCCGCCACGGCTGGAGCCTCCTGCACGGACTCGAGGAGATGATCGACGAGAAATCGTTGCGTCCCCACGGGGAACGATTCATCGGCGTGCGCTCTGACGTCGCGTGGTACTGCTGGCAAGCGGTGCACCTACATCGTTCGAGCCAGTAACCTCACCTCGTGCCACTGACCCTCGACGACTTCGAACGCGACGCCCTCGCCACCCTCATGTCCTACGCGACCATCGAATGCCTCTCGCCCGCCTTCGACGAGCGCTGGCGCGAGAACGGGTACATCGATGACGCCGTGGATTTGCTCGCCCGGTGGGCGCGCCAGCGTCGTCTACGCAGTTTCGACGTCGAGGTCCTCCGTCTGGAGGACCGCACCCCCGTCCTGATGGTCACGGTCGCGGCGACCAACGACGATGACGCCACGGTGGTCCTCTACGGACACCTCGATAAGCAACCCCCCCTCGGTGAGTGGTCCGCGGGACTGGCCC
>JAKCEC010000139.1:0-491 GCA_021841725.1 Actinomycetes bacterium
TGAATGTCGCGGTGGCGCCCGACGGAACTCCCGACACGGACAAGGCGACGCGCTGCGCCGCACCACTGACGGTAGCCGTGGTGACCGTCACGCTCGTCGACGAACCCTGCGCGACCGTACCCGACGACGGACTCGCCGCGATCGAGAAGTCGTTCACCGTACCTCGACCCGCCTCTATCGGCGCCGAGATCTCACAGGCGCTGGTGGCGTTGGACCAGGTCGACTGCATGGCGAAGGAACCCGTGGCGAACGTGACGTTCTGCGCGCCGCCCGACGTTCCCGGCGTCAACCACGCGCACTCGTCCCCGGTCTCATACCCCGAAGTGTTGTCCCAGTAGCCGTAGCCCGCGTTCTGGTCGGTCAACGTCTCGGCGTACTCGTGACCCTCGACGATCGACACCCCGTCGAGCAAACCCGCCGGGCCGCTATTGACGAAGTTCGCCCCGCAGCTGATCCCCGCGTCGGGTACGTACGGCAGGTTCGTGAAGGCG
>JAKCEC010000139.1:501-4313 GCA_021841725.1 Actinomycetes bacterium
CGATGTCGCCGTAGTTGGAGGGCGCCGCCCCCCCGCTCAACGTGGTGTCACCGTTGTAGTCGTGCCACGCGCAGAAGCCGCCGAAGGGGGTATTGAAACCGTCGGGGTGTAGTCCAGTCGGCGAGACGATCACGTACTGGGCACTGCGATTGGACCCCGGCGAGGTGTTGTTGAAGTGCGCGGCGGCGTTGACGGCCTCGGTCGCCAACTGATTACCCGTCGCCTTCGTGGGCGACGGTGCCGAGTTGTCGTACCAGACGCCCGCCAGAGCCCCACCCGTGGGATAGCCAACCCGGACACCGCCCGTGGGACACGTGGTACCCCCGGTGGGCACGCCGTTGCAGTACTGCGTCATCACCCCCGACCATGTTTCGTTATTGGTACCGATGCCCTTAAGGAGGTCCTGGACCCGCGGGGCCATCCCCGAGGGGTCGCCGCTGAAGGTGAGGTCACCCGACGCGTTGGTGCTCGCCGTGCCCCACTGCGAACCGTAGAAGACGAGGTACACGCGCGGCGTGCCCGTGGTCACCTCGATTCCGTCGAGGCCGCCGTGCGAGGACAGCACGAAACCCGGGACGCCCGAACCGTGGGGGTTCGCCGACTGCGTACGCCAAAGCGCCGCCTCGGCGATCGTGGGAAAGATGACTTTCCCGGGGTGCGCGAGAACTCCACTACTCGCACTCGCGCCCGAGGACCCGATGGACAGAGCGCTGAGGCCACCGACCGCGATGGTGGCGCCAGCAACGACGCGAGACAGCATTCGAAGAGTACGCATGGTGCAGAGGATACGGCAACTACTCCCGTATTTCCACTGACTGATTGCGAAATCTGTGAGCCCATGCGGGGTCGCGGACGAGGAACTCAACGCCCCGATGTCCACCGTGCTCTTCAGTTGACGCCACCGGTCCTCGCCTCCGGCGGCGGCGACGGGGGCGCTCCGGTCAGGGAGTGAACCGATGCGCCCCCGTCGAGTGCGCCATTAGTTGAAGGATCCCTCGAAACCCTGATTCGGGGTGCCGACGGGCGGTGCGGCGAAGCCCGACTCCGTCGAGGTGACCACGAAGCTCGTATTCTCCTTCACGGTGACGTCCGTGCCGTCCGCCTTCTTCAGGTGCACCTCGTAGGTGGCGCCCTGGGCGTCGGTCTCGGCGCGGATCACCGTGGCGTCAGGCACCGCGGCGTCGGCCGAGGTCACCGCCGACGTCAGAGCCGACCCCGTGAGCAGCGTCTCACCCGGGCCGTGGGTCATCTGAGCGGGGTCCCACGCCCCACCCGGGTGGCGCGCGCCGACGCCCGGGCGCACCGAGGTCACCACGAAACTGGAATTCTCCACCACCGCGACGTAGGTCCCGTCGGCTTTCTTCATCAGTACCCTGTAGGTCGCGTTGGCCTCGGCGTCGGCGCGCACCACCGTGGCGTTGGGCACCGCGGCGCTCGCCGTCACCGTGACGCTCGCGAGTGTGGCGCCGGTCAGGGGCGTCCCCTCCGCGCGCGGGGGCCGATTCGCCGGATCGCCCATTCGGTCGTGGGAGACACTCACCGTGTTGAGGGTGAGCGACGAGGTGTTCGCCGCGTGGGTGCTCGCCGCCGAGGCGACGCCCGCCGTGCCGAGGGCGCCGGTGAGAACGACGGCGCCGCCGGTGATCATGGTACGCATCGTCGGAATTCTCTTCTTCATGCTGTGACTCCTTGGTCGGTGTCGCGGGTCGTTCCCGCCACGACACCAGCCTGGGCGACGCGACTAAGGCCACCGCAGTGGTCCACTAATCGTTCGCTAAAGATCGACGCGTCCGCGAAGAACCGCGTAAGAAACGACCAAGAAGTGCCTCGTCGGTCGAAGGTCAGTCGCCCGCGGCGACGAGTTCGAGGGCGGACCCGCTGAGGCGGAACACGGTCCACTCGTCCTGGGCCTCGGCCCCGAGGGAGCGGTAGAAGTCGATCGACGGAGTGTTCCAGTCCAGCACCGACCACTGCAGACGCGCGTAGCCGCGCGTCACGCACACCTGGGCCAGGTGCCGCAGGAGAGCCGTGCCGATACCTCGCCCGCGGTACTCGTCGCGCACGAAGAGGTCCTCGAGGTACACGCCGTGGGTGCCGGTCCAGGTCGAGTAGTTCACGAACCACACGGCGAAGCCCGCGGCCTCACCCTCGTCGGTCTCGGCGATCTCGCAGTGAACCAGGGGCGACTCCCCGAAGAAGCTCTGGCGCAGTTGATCGGGCGTGGCGCGCGCCGACTCCAGGGCCCGCTCGTAATGGGCGAGGTCGCGGATGAAACGCTCCAGCGTCGCGAGGTCGCTCTCCACGGCGCGGCGAATTCTCATGGTCCCACGTTACCGAGGTGCGATCGCGGCGCGCGCCGTCGGACTCGGCCGCACGCACCCCGCGAACGTGACGGGCGCACGCTAGACGAAGAGGGACGCTACTCCGAGGGTGACGATGGTCACGGGTAGACCGATGCGAACGAACTCACCCACGCGCGGGGTGAGTCCCTGCGTACGAACGAGTCGAAACCACAACATCGTGGACATGGCGCCGGTCACGAACGCGTTCGGTCCGAGGTTGAGTCCGACCAACAGGGCGTAGGGATGCGCGATGGGCTGGCCGGCGAACAGCGAGGCCGCCGGCAGATTATTGATGACGAGCGACGCCGCGGCGCCGACGGTGGCGGTGCCGAGCGCGTTGGTGTGCGCGATGAGGCGCGCCGCGCCGTGCCAATTCCGTCCGAGCCAGCCGACCAGGACCGCCACGGTGAAGAGGGGTGCCACGACGAGCGGGCTCGCGACCGCGAGCACGTCACGCCAGGGTACCCGACGGGGTCCCACGAGGTCCCACGCCTCGAGACCGACGCCGAGGGCGAAGACCGGGAGCGCCGGTTGACTCGTGAGGAGCATCAGCGCCACCGCGACGAGGGCGCCCACCGCGCCGGGGCCGACACCCCACGGGGCCCGCTCCTGGGACGGAGCCGACGAGCGCCACAGGTGTCGGCGTCGCCCCGCGATCACCATCACGATGGTGATGACCACCGACGTCGCCCAGGCCAACATCATGTGCGCGGCGAACACCGCGCCGTGCACCGGGTGGCCAGCGAACACCAGCATGTTGGTGAGGTTCGAGCCCACCAGCAGCAGCGACGCGGCGTTCGACATCAGAATCGTCCCGAGGGCGAAACCCATCTCGTCCGCCGCGCGCACCCGCGCCGCGTGCAGGGCGACCGGCGTCATGAAGACGACTGACGTATCGAGGTTCAACAGCGCGGTCACCAACGCCACCGCGATCATGGTCAGCGCGAAGAGGACGGCGTCATTACCCGGCGCGCGCGCCACCAATCGGCCGACCGATTCGAAGAGGCCCTCGCGGGCGGCCACGTGGCCGATGAAGAGAAGTCCGGTGATCAAGACGAACGGCGGCCACGAGTGTGACAGCGACGGCACGAGGGAACTCACCCGACTACCTTAGAAACCGCGGACCACCCCCGCGTCACCCGCCCGGTCGGCGCATTGCTCCGCCGCTCTCAGCGTCCCGCGCGGGGCTAGCGCGCGAACGCGGTGAAGACGTTAGTCACGTAGGGGACGGCGACGGGATCGCTCACGTCGTGCAACACCTCGATCACGTCCGCGATTAACGACTCGCGTTCGGGATCGGTCATCAACGTGATGTAGCTCGTGGAGAGCACGCGTTGGAGGATCTGATTGTGGGTGAGGAGGTCCTCGTGGCGAAAGATCGACTTCTCGACCTCGTCGAAGGGACCCGCGGCGACGATGGCGCCGAAATCCACCGAGGCGTCGTAGGGCTGACGTTCGTCCCACAACATC
>JAKCEC010000140.1 GCA_021841725.1 Actinomycetes bacterium
GCCGGATCGCGACGGGGGCGTCGGGGGCGTCGAGGACGTGACGGGAGGGCACGAGGGCGCGCGCGATCATCGCCGCGGCCCCCACCAGCAGGGCGCACCCCAAGATGACCTGCAGTCGCCGCTGCGAGGCGGCGCCGTCGCCCACGAGGTGCATGACGTAGGTGCCCGCGATCGCCGCGGGCACCGAGCCGTAGCAGAGGTAGCGCACCAGGCGCGGCTGGATGGTCTTGTTACGCCAATGCACGGCCACGCCGAGTGGTTTCATGACGAAGGCGGCGATCAGGTCCGAGGAGATGGCGGCCGACGGCGCGACGCCGAAGATCAGCACGAGCATCGGCGTCATCAGGGCGCCGCCGCCCATGCCGGTGAGGCCCACCAGGAAACCCACGACGACACTCCCCATGATGAGTGCGAGGTCCAGGTGCACGCGCGATACCTAACTGTCGGAGGGACGAGACGTTATAACTATATTTACTAGTGAAATAGTAGCAGACTGGGTGGGTCTAGTCGGCGTCGGGGGTGCGTTCGCGCAGGGCGCGTAGAAAGGTGGTCACTTCTACCTGGTCGCGCGTTCTCTTCATCGGCGGGAGTTTCTTGAAGAGCAGTGCGCGGTAGCGCGCCTCGGCCAGTCGGGTGTCGAGCACCGCCACGACCCCGCGATCGTCGCGGTTGCGGATGAGACGTCCGACCCCCTGGGCCAGCAGCATCGTCGCGCGCGGCAGGTCGACCTCGAAGAAGGGATTACTCGCGCGCTCCTGTCGCGCCTTGACCAGTGGGTCGTTGGGCACGCTGAAGGGGAGGCGGTCGATGGTGACCAGAGAGAGGGAGTGACCGGGCACGTCGATCCCCTGCCAGAAGCTGGTGACGGCGAACAGGCTGGCCTCGGCGGAGTCGCGAAAGAGTTCGATGATGCGTTGGCGCGACAGGGTGCCCTGCACCAGTACGGTCGTCGCGAGACGCGCCTCCACGGCCTCGGCCACGCGGTTCATGACGGCGCGGTTGGTGAAGAGGGCCAGGGTCCGTCCGCCCGCGGCCGTAATGAGCGTCACCAGTTCATCGATGATGGCGCCTTCGGCGTTCGCCTCGTTGCGGCTCGGGAAGCCCGCGGGCACGTACAGCAAGGAGTGGTGCGCGTAGTCGAAGGGACTCGCGAAGGTCTCGATGCGCACGTCGGCCAGGCCCAGTTGCGCCGGCAGGTTCTCGGGGATGGTGGCGCTGGTCAAGACGGCGGTCACGTTCGCCCAGAGTTCGTCGCGCAGGCGCGGCCCCACGTCGACGAGGTTCACCTCGAGGTCGACCTCCTTGTCGCGTCGCGCGAGGTAGAGGACCTCACCGGGGCTGGGGTGCGCGACGCGCGCGAGGTCGTTGGCGAGGTGCACGCCGGGACCCAGGGCACGGATCTTGCGGGCCTCGTCGTCCACGCCCGTGGTGGGCAGCGACCGGAGGCTCTCGAGCAGGCGCGTCACCAGGGCACTGGCGGTGTCGACCTCTCGCTGGGCGTCGGGCCCGAGTCCGCTGAGGTCGCGCGCGTCGTACTGGATCTCCAGGATGGTGGCGAGGCGCTCCGCGCTGGCGCTCAGGTCGGCGGCGGTCTCGGCGAACTGCGGGCCCACCAGCGACTTGGCCACGGTGGCGAAGGCGCGCAGTCGCGTGGCGTTGAGCGAGGTGCCCAGGAGGGAGGAGAAGATGTCGAGGACTTCGTGGGCCTCGTCGAAGACCACGTAGTCGTGGGGGGGCAACAACATCGCCCCCGACGCGAGGTGCGCGGCGTAGAGGTGGGTGTTGACGATGACGATGTCGCTCTCGGCGGCGCGGTCCTTGGCGAGCTCGTGAAAGCAGTTGTGCCCCTGGGGACACTGGGCGCGCCCCAGGCACTCCTGGGGGGTCACCGAGAGCCCCCGCCACGCGCGCGGGTCGAGTTCGAAACTGAGTTCGTCGCGGTCCCCGGTCGTGGTCTCCTCGGCCCAGCGCAGGACGCGTCGCATCTGATCGGCGACGCCGCGGGGCACGCTGGTGCCGTCGTCGAAGCTCAATTGGGCGCCGGCGCCCGTGGCCTGGGCGCGGTTACGACACAGGTAGTTGCTCTTGCCCTTGAGGACCGCGACGCGGGTGCGCGAGGAGACCGCGGCCACGGTGGGCGCGTCCTTCGAGGCCAGTTGGTCCTGGAGGTTCTTGGTGGCCGTCGCGATCACCACGCGCTGGGCGCTCATGGCCGCGGGCACCAGGTAGGCCAGGGATTTGCCGACGCCGGTGCCGGCTTCGATGACCGCGTGTTCGTGGCGCGTGAACGCTCGCGCCACGGCCGCCACCATCTCGCGCTGCCCGTCGCGGTTCTCGCCGCCCCCGGGCAGGTGCGCGGTGATGCGGTCGAGCAGGGCCAGCGCGCGATCGACGTCGATGTCGACCAGGTCGGCGTCGAGTTGGATCCCCGCGTCCTCGTCGGGCTCGCGCCCCGGCGCGTCGTCGTCGGGGTCAAAGGTTTTCACGTGTCGACGTTAATGGGCGCGGGCGACGGGTTAAGGACTGGTTAAGGCGGTGCGGTGCGGGGAGCGCGAGGAACTAAGTTCGTTCCGTGCCCGATCCGCGTCCGACGCCGCTGCCCGAGAACCTGGACCGGCGTAGTGTGCCGGCCCACGTGGGTGTCGTCATGGACGGCAACGGTCGCTGGGCCACGCGCCGGGGACTGCCGCGCACCGAGGGCCACGGGGCGGGTGAACAGGCCCTGGTCGACACCGCCTACGGGGCGCTGGCCGCGGGCGTCCGGGCCCTGACCGTCTACGCCTTCTCCACCGAGAACTGGCGGCGACCGGTCGAGGAGGTGCGTTACCTGATGAACTTCAACCGGGGCCTCCTCGAGCGTCGACAGCACGAGCTGCACGCCGAGGGGGTGCGCATCACGTTCTCGGGGCGTCGCGACTGGCGCGTGCCACGCGGGGTTCTCTCGCGGATGGACGAAGCGGCGTCCCTGACCAAGGACAACACGGTCATGACCCTCAATATCGCCTTCAACTACGGTGGTCGAGCCGAGATCGTCGACGCCGTGAAGCGATTGGTCGACGACGGCCTGTCGGCCCGCCAGGTCGACGAGAAGGCCATCCGCCAGCGGCTCTATCACCCGGAACTCCCCGACCCCGACCTGGTGGTGCGCACCTCCGGGGAGTTCCGCACCTCCAATTTCTTGCTCTGGGAGATGGCCTACTCCGAACTGGTCTTCACCGACGTGCTCTGGCCGGACTTTCGCCGCGAGGACCTCTACGCCGCCATTGTCGAGTACCAACAGCGCGAGCGCCGTTTCGGGGGCGTGGACGCGTGAGGGTCACGCGCATCACCGTCGCGGTGGTGGCGCTCTGCTACGTCTTCTTATGGGTACTGGCCCTCAGCGGGGCGTCGAGTCTGGTCGCCCCCTTGACGGTGCCCCTGGTGCTGGCGGTCCTGGTGGCGTTCGGCGTCTGGTTGAACCGCTTCATGGGCATCACGCCGCGACGTCAGCACTTCGAGTCGCCGCGCGACGCCACCGCGACGCCGTCGCGCGAGGAGCGCCCCGACGACGGAGCGACGCCCGAGGGGCAGTGAACACCCCGCGCGAACTCCACGACGAGGCGGTGGTCCTGCGCACCTACCGGTCGGGTGAGGCCGATCGTGTCGTCGTGCTGTGGACGCGACACCACGGCAAACTGCGTGCGCTGGCCAAGGGCATGCGTAAGACGTCGAGTCGCATGGGGGGATCGCTCGAGCCCACCGGGTACGTGAGCGTCGACCTCGTCGCGGGGCGCGGCGACCTCTTCATCACGAGGAACGTCGCGCACGTGCAGCGCTGGGCCACCCTGCGCGGCGACTACGCGCGCATCGCGGCAGGACTCGCGGTCGTCGAGGTCGTCGACGCCATCCCCCTGGACGGCGCGGCCGACGAAGGCATCTTCGACATGTTGGTGCGCGTGTTGGCGACCCTGGACAACCCCGACTTTCAACCCGAGCTCGTGGCCGCGTCGTTCTTCTTAAAGCTGCTGGCCTACGACGGTTCCGAGCCGGTGCTCGAGCGCTGCGTGAACTGTGAGTCGCCCGGTCCCCTGGTGGCCTTCAACGCCGAGGTGGGGGGCGCCCTGTGCGTCAACTGTCGCTCGGGCAGCGCCCTACGGCCCGACGCCCTCGCGCTGATGCGCCGCATCCTGGGGGGTGACCTGGCGGGCGTGTTGCGCGACGACGCCCCGGCGGGCGCCGGCGAGGTGATGATACAAGCAA
>JAKCEC010000141.1 GCA_021841725.1 Actinomycetes bacterium
CGACGTCTTCGACCTGCGCCGGGGCGACGTGACCTTCGTACGAATCACGCGCTCGCGCGACAAGATCGTGACGATGCGCGGCGACCCCGCCGCCCTCGCCCGTCGCCGCGACGAACTCCTCGCCGCGCCGGGGTGACGTCGCGGTCGACTCAGCCCAACACGACGTTCGCCGTGGACGCCGCCTTTTGCGCCATGCGCTCGACGGTATCGGTGATCTTCGTCACCACCCGGTGCAGTTCGGTACGGGCGTTCTCGGCTTCCTTGCTCAACCCCGCCAAATGATCGACGTCCCAGAGTTCGAGCACCGGCGTGACGACGTCCTTGAGGAACTGGGTGAGCCCGTAGATCCCCTCACGGGCGATACGCACCGCGTGGCGCGTGAAACTCGGAATCCCGGTGCCGGGCATCGCAAAGTTCGTCACCTGTTTGGCGGCGGCGATCATCATGGTCGACGGATCGATGGCGAACGCCGCCAGGGCGAGGTCGCGGTAGAAGAGGTAGTGCTTCGTCTCGTCACCGGCCACGAGCGCCAGGACGTTGCGGCCCATCTTGTCGTCCTTGGGCAGGTGCGCGCCGGTGTTGCGGTGCGCGATCTGAGTAGCGCGTTCCTGAAAGGAGACGTAGCAGATCAGGTCGGCGAAGGAATCGGGCTCGGGCACCTCACCGCGCGACATCTGCACGCGGCGCCCATCCTCGAGCAGCACCGGATCGATGCAGCGCGTGATGTGAACCCAGTCGCGCATGACCATCGAGTGTCGATTCTCCTCCATGGTCCACTGGTAGTTCCAGTCACGGATCGGGTGCCCCTTGGGCGCGTGCGCCAGAATCGAATTCGTGTAGTAGGGCAGATTGTCCTCGGTCAAGAGGTTCACGTAGATTGAACTGCGGACGCCGTCGGCGACCCGGTAGTCGGACTCACTCCACGGGTGCGCGCCAAAGTCTTCGCCGCTACCCCAATCGATCTGCTCGTGGGGATACCAGAGTCGCGGCGCCTCCATATGGCGGTTGTAGAGCCGTTCGACGTCGGGCGCAATTTCCAGGAGAAGACTCGTTCGACTCTGGGGCAAACGCGTAGCTGACAATTTCGTTCTTTCGCACTGGCGTCCGACGGGACACCCCATCATCGTAGTGGTCATAGGACCTCCGGCGACTGGGCTTTGTGATTCGGTGCACAAGGGTGAGAACTAGCCTGATGGACCTGTGAATCTCTTTGAGTCGCTCGCGCCCGCCGAGTTTCGACGCATCATCGACGCCCCGCTACGCCGGTACTTCCTTGGACTGTTCGTCAGTAGTCTCGCGATGGGTCTCACGCTGTCGCTCTACGTCGTGTACCTGCACAACGTCCTGCACTTCTCCATCGGCTTCTCCACGCTGCTCCTCGCCGTCGCGTCCCTCGTGGGGCTGGCGACCAGTCCGCTCTGGGGGACTTTGACCGACCACGTGGGCCCGGTGAAGGTCATGGTCCTCACGGGGGTCGCCGACGCGCTCGCGCTGGTGGTCTGGGCCTACGTGCACTCCGCGACGAGCGCGGTGATCGGCGCGTTGCTGCTGGCGGTCTTCGGGGGGGCGGGGTGGGGACCGGGCAGCACGCTCCTCGGGCGACTCGTCACGCCCGAGCACCGTCAGCGCGCCTACGGCTTCAACTTCATGCTGGTGAACTTGGGGGGCGGGGGTGGCGGCTTGATCTCGGCCGCGGTCGTCGACCTGCACCACCCCCTCACCTTTCGCTGGCTCTACCTCGCCAACGCGGCCGTCGTCCTCGTGGCCAGCGCCATCTTCCTCACCCTGTGGCGCCACGGGCCCGCCGTGGCCCGGGTCCGCGACGAGCGCGCCGCGCCGAGCGCGCGCGCCGGCTGGGGCCAGGTCCTCGCCGACGGCCGACTCGTGCGCTACGTCCTGGCTTCCGTCATCTTGATGTTGGGCGGCTTCGCCGCCATCGACACCGGCCTGAGCCTCTTCGTCGTCAACAACCTGCACCTCTCGGTGCACGTGATCGGCGTCTTCCTCTTCGTCGACACCGCCGTCATCGTGCTGGCCCAGCTCGTCGTGCTGCACGTCATCGAGGGTCGCAGCCGCACGAAGGTCCTCGCCGCCGTCGGCGCGATGTGGGGCGTGTTCTGGCTGATCCTGGCCGCGTCGTTGGCCCTGCCCGCCGATGGGGCGGTGGTGGCGATCTCGGGGGCGATGGTCATCTTCGCCGTGGGCGAGGCAATGCTCTCGCCGGTGGGGCCCGCCCTGGTCAACGAGATCGCCCCCGAACACCTGCGCGGTCGTTACAACGCCGCCCTGGGCCTCACGTGGGGGTTCTCAAGCACACTGTCGCCGGCCATCGTCGCCCTCTACTTCGGCAACGGCCTCAGCGACTGGTGGCCGCTCAGCGTCGGTGTCGTCGCCCTCGCCGGTGGGGCGCTCATGCTGAACCTTCGACGTCACCTCAGTGCGGGTGAGGACGGACGCGCGCCCTCCGTGAACCCCTGAGCGCCGGAGCGCCCCGGTAGAGTGGGTCCGTGCACGACGTCGTCGCGTTGCGCGCGCCACGCGACGACGCGCGAGCGGGCGTCCACCGAATCTCCCCGTGGTCAGCGCCACGCGCCGGGTTCGCCGAAGAGGAAGAATACTCCGCGTGTTGCGCTCCCTGACCGCTCCCGCCTCGGCGCACTACAAGTGGACCGCGATGTTCATCGTGACCCTCGGCATGCTCATGGCCACCATCGACTCGTCGATCGTGTTGATCGCGATGCCCTCCATCTTTCGCGGCATTGGCCTCGACCCCCTCCAGTCGGGAAACTCGTTCTACCTCCTGTGGATGATCCTGGGCTTCTTGGTGGTCACCAGCGTGCTCGTCGTCAGTCTGGGCCGCCTCGGCGACATGTACGGTCGCGTGCGCATCTACAACGCCGGCTTCGCCGTCTTCACCCTGTTCTCCGGCGCCCTCTCCATCACCTGGATGCACGGTCACGCCGCGGGCCTGTGGCTCATCGTCATGCGGCTCTTCCAGGCGTTGGGCGCGGCCATGCTGATGGCCAATTCGTCGGCCATCTTGACCGACGCGTTTCCCCGCCACCAGCGCGGACTCGCCATGGGCGTCAACCAGGCGGCGGCCTTCAGCGGCACCTTCATCGGACTCATCGTCGGTGGACTACTCGCCCCCTTCGACTGGCACCTCGTGTTCCTGGTGAGCGTGCCCGTGGGGGTGCTCGGCACCGTCTGGGGTTACCTCGCGCTGCGTGAGTTGGGCGAGCGCCACCGCGCGCACGTGGACTGGTTCGGCAACGCCACCTTCGCGGTCGGCATGGTGCTGATCATGGTCGGTCTCACCTACGGGATCGAGCCCTATCGCGGTCACACGATGGGTTGGACCAGTCCCCTGGTGTGGGGGTGCGTCGGATTCGGCGTGCTCACGATGGGCGCCTTCGCCCTCATCGAACGCCGCGTGCGCGTTCCGATGTTCCGCCTCCAACTCTTCACCATCCGACCCTTCAGCGCCGGCATCTCGGCCAGTTTCCTGGCGGCGCTCAGCCGGGGCGGATTGATGTTCATGTTGATCATCTGGCTCCAGGGGGTGTGGCTCCCCCTGCACGGGATGAACTTCGAACGCACGCCCCTGTGGGCGGGCGTGGCGATGGTGCCCTTGACGGTGGGCATGTTGATCTCGGGCCCGCTGAGCGGCTACCTCTCGGACCGCTTCGGGGCGCGCCCCTTCGCCTCGGGCGGCATGCTGGGCACGGCACTGTGCTTCGCCCTCCTCGAGACGTTGCCCGTGAACTTCCACTACTGGATCTTCGCCGTCGTCTTGTTCCTCACCGGCCTCTCCATGGCGGCCTTCGGTTCGCCCAACCGGGCGGGCGTGATGAACGCGCTACCCGCCGCGCACCGTGGCGCCGGCTCGGGGATGTACACCACCTTCCAGAATTCCGCGCAGGTCTTCTCCATTGGCCTGTTCTTTACGCTCCTCATCGCGGGCCTCTCGGGGTCGTTGTCGACGAATCTCTACCGAGGTCTGGTGGCCCACGGGGTCAGCGCGACCGCCGCCGCGCACGCCTCTCACCTGCCGCCCATCGCCACGCTGTTCGCGGCGTTTCTGGGCGTCAACCCGATCCAGCACCTGCTCGGGCCCGCGGCCCTCGACCAACTGAGCGCTGCGCAACAACACGC
>JAKCEC010000142.1 GCA_021841725.1 Actinomycetes bacterium
CTCGAGCACGACCACCACCTCGTCACCCTCGTTACCCACCGCCGTCAGCCAATGGGCGACGGGATCGGCCCCTCGTTCCTCGGTGACGGGGGACTTGGCCAGTATCGTCGCGATGCGGTCCACGCGAAAGGTTCGCCAGTCGTGGCGGGTCAGACAGTAGGCGCGAACGTAGGTGTGCCCGTTGAGCACTTTGACCTCGGAGGGCTCGATGCAGCGTTCCTCCGCGACGTCCGAGGTGCCCGAGGCGTACGCGATCTTCAATTGTTCGTGGTGGGTGACGGCCTCGTAGACCTGCGAGAGCAGTTGCTCGTTGCGGGGGTGCTCGACGCGCACGAAGTGACTGGTTACGTCCTCGATCTTGTCAATCGCCGAGTGGATCGCCGGATCGTCGAAGAGCCGCGACGCTTCGCGCAGGGCGACGTTGAGTTCGAAGAGGTCGCGCCACATGAAGGGGGACGGCTCGTCCTCGTCGCCCACGAATTCCGCCCGGTAGGTCGAATCGTCGGTGTCCTCGTGGTCCCAGTCGTCGCAGTCCTTGATGACCCGCGCGGGAAACGCCATGACCGAGTCCGACGCGTTGACCATCGGCTCCATCGTCACCAAGCGGCCCATGATCGAACGGACCGCGTCGGGCGCGAGGGAGAACCGCCGGGCGAGCTCCGAGACGCGAAGCCCGTCCGGGGCATGGTAGACCGCGTGCAGCAGCTGGAGGGTCTGGCCCAAGACGTCACCGGTCGCGGGGGCCGCGAAGGTGATCTGCGACGCGTCGGGCGCCGAACCCCGATTGACGCGACCCAACCACGCCTTGACGTCCTTCACCAGCGACTTGGGACTGTCGAGTCGGACGCGCTCGGCCCCTTCGAGCACGAAACGCAACGCCGCGTGGGGGTTGTCAAAGCTCATGCCCACTTCCACGCGCCCATCCTTCTTCGTCGCGGCCGTCGCCCCCGGGTACTGGCGCACCAGTAGGTCGGCGTAGTCGCGATTGGTCAGTACGACGACGTCGATGGGCGACGGGCGCTTCTGATATTGCGGGCGCCACGAATCCGCGAGTTGCGCGGTCACCTCGTCCACGCGGAAGCCCTCCGTCAAGACCACCGGCATCGAAGTCATGCGACTGAAACGGTAGCCCTTGATGAGTCCGGCACCCACCTCGCGCGCGACCAGGTAGGAGCGCCCGGCCTCGTGCAGGATCTCCAGTGGTTCGACCACCCGCTCCTTGCGCACTGACGATTGGTAGCCGAAACTCACCCGACGTCGCAACTTGATGGCGCGAATGACGGGCGTGAGGAACGCCGAGAACTCCAGGCCACCGTCGCCCGCGGGGCCCTCATTGAAGACGCTGAAGGCGCCCGACTTTCCGAAGCCGCAGAAGCCGAGCGCCGTCGCGACGACGCGGCGTTCCGCGGGGGTGAAGTGGATCGGTGGCGCGTAGCCGCTACGGGGATCGATCTGGTAGCCCACGAGATCGTCGGCGCGGGTCACCGTCTCGATCTGGAATCCCAGGTCGCGGATGCGCGCCTTGTCGCGTTCGAACTTTTGGCGTACGGCGGCGGCGTGACCCGCGTAGGCCACCACCTTCTTCGGGAATTTCGACGTCGCCGGATACTCGTCAACCTTGAGGTCACGCACTATCTCGTCCTGGGTCAGGGGCCGCGCGTCGTCGTGGGCCCGCTGCAACAACAACACCAGGGCGACGACACGCTCGCGACTCGGCTCGGCGCCGGCGCGCGGACTACTCATTCGAATTCTCCATCATCGTGAAGGGTAGCGGGTCGCCCACTCGTCGCCGCTCACGAGGGGCCGTCGGCGAGGGAGCCCTCGGCGGCGCTGCGCCGCCAGGGACCCGAGCGCCCCCCGGACTTCTCCCAGAGGGCGACGTTCTCGATGGTCATGGAGCGATCGATCGACTTACACATGTCGTACACGGTCAGCGCGGCCGCCGTCACCGACACCAGCGCTTCCATCTCCACCCCGGTGCGGTCCACCGTGTCCACCCCGGCCTCGACCTCGATGAAGTTGTCGGCGATGGTGAAGTTGACGTAGACGTTACCCACGAGCACCGGGTGCGCCATCGGCAGCAACGTCGCCGCCGCCTTGGCCGCTTGGATTCCCGCCACTCGAGCCGTCGCCAGGACGTCACCCTTGGCGGTCGCGTTGGACGCGATGGCGGCGGTGGTCTCGGGCGCCATCATGACGCGACAACGCGCGAGCGCGCGTCGCGCCGTGACCTCGGTGGGGCCCCGATCGCGCGGAAAAGTCCCGCCGAGGGGCGATGGGCGTAGTTGGTGGAATTCGTCCACCAGTTCATGCTACTGAGGTGACGGTCGGTCCCGGAAAACGGCCGAGTAAACTGGTCGAGTACGTGAGAAAAGAGAAGGTTGATGCCGACCTACGAATATGAATGCCAGAACTGCCACCTGCGAATCGAAGCCGTGCAGGCGTTCTCGGACGCGCCCCTGAGCGAGTGCGCGAACTGCGGCGGCGCGCTGCGCAAGGTGTTCTCGGGAGTGGGGATCGTCTTCAAGGGCTCAGGTTTCTACAAGACCGATTCGCGCGGTTCGTCCTCCGCCGCGACCCCGCCGGCCACGAGTACCCCCGCCACCACTACCGCTACCGCCACCGCGGCGCCCTCGTCGAGCACTTCGAGCACGACCGCGAGCACGTCCGCGAGCGACTAACTCCCCGAGAGAGCGATGGCGTCGACCGCCAAGGTCTGACCCGCCGTCGTTCCGGGAAGCCACTCCACGTCGTTTCCCACGTACACCACGTCGAGCAGCATGCGTTGCAGCGTCGAGGCGATCGTCACTTCACGAACGGGCTCGGCCAGCACCCCGTTACGGATCATCAGTCCGGTGATGCCCACCGAGAAGTCCCCCGAGATGGGGTTGACCCCCGAGTGCACGCCGGTCAGGGATTCGACGAAGATACCCTCGCCGACGCGACGGAAGATTTCGTCCTGGTCGAACTCGCCCGGGGCCAGTTGCAGGGCGCGGCACCCCGCCGAGGGCGACCCCGCCACCCCCGCCCGCACGGCATTGCCCGTCGAGGTGGTGCCGGCGCGCCGCGCCGACACGGTGTCGTACACGAATTTCTCCAGCCGGCCCTGGACGACGAGTTCGTTGCGCCGCGACGCCAAGCCTTCGGAGTCGAAGGGGCTCGCCGCGAAATGACGGGCGTCGGTGGGGTCGTCGATGAGGGTCACGAGGGGCGACGCGACCATCTCGCCCAGGCGCCCCGCGAAGAAGGACCGCCCCCGCACGACGGCGTCACCGCTCAGCGCGGCGCCCATGATGGACCAGAGGGCCGCGCCCGAGCGGGGATCGAAGACGGCCACCCCCTTGGTGGAGGGCACCTTCACGGCGCCCAACATGCGCGTGGCGCGTCGGATGGCGTCGCGAGCGGCGTTGTCCAGTGACAACTCGCCGGGGGCACGACCCGCGGACAGCCCCCAGCCGGTCTGGTCCTCATCACCCTGGGACGCGATGGCCTCGACCGAGACGTAGGCCCCCGAACGTTCGAAGGTCGCCGAGATCCCCGTCGTGGTGACGATCGCGGCGTCGGCGAGGTAGTCCGAATAGTTCGCGGCGTCCACCTGGCGTATCCGTGGATCACCCGAACGCACCATCGCTTCGAGTTCGATGGCCATGGCCACCTTGTCGCGCATCGACGTCGTCGTGACACCGGGGTCGCACAGTGACAGGGTCACCGCGGCGACGCCGTCGGGGCGCGCGAAGGTGACGAATTCGTCCTCGGTGGCGAAGCGGGCGTTGTCGCGGGCGTTGGCGATCGCCTCGGCGACGGCCTCCTCATCGAGGGAACCGGCGTAGGCGCTGCCCACGCGAGCGCCCTGGGGTCCATCGACCAGAATCCGGATGCCGATCTCGGCGGAGGTCGAGCGGGAGAGATTCTCGACCTCGCCCTGGTAGGCCTGCACCTCGGTCTCGACGCCGCGAGAGATGAAGACCTCCATCTCCTCGGCGTCGCCGACGCGACCGAGGAGGGCCTGCGCGCGTTCTAATAGTTCGCTCACGCCGCCGTCCCCCCGATGGTGATGCCGGTGAGTCGCATGGTGGCCTGACCGCAACCGACCGCGACCTGTTGGCCGTCCTTACCGCAGGTGCCCGGCGTCGTCGAGAAATCCGAAGC
>JAKCEC010000143.1 GCA_021841725.1 Actinomycetes bacterium
ACCACCCGAGTGACACCCGGCTCACGGGCGGTCGCGGTGGTGGTGGCGCTCACCCGTCGCGCCGCCGCCGCCGCGTCGAGGGCCGCGAGGGTCGCCGCGACGGCCGAAGAGGCGGTCGCGCTCGCGCTCCGCGCGGTGCTGGTCAAGGTCGACACGATGCGCCGATCGTTGGCCAGGGTCGCGCTTAGTCGCGCCAGCGTCTGGGCGTTCAGGGCCGACTGGCGCGAGACGTACGACGGCTCCGTCGTCGTGGTGGTCGTGGCGGCCACGGGCAGGGTGGCCCCCACGAACGTGTTGGCCATACCCGTGGCGACCATGGCCACCGAGGTCACCAGGACCGTCGGCCAGACGCGCCGTCGCATCGTCGAACGCGCCAGCGTCCGCTGGGTGCGGGCGCGACTGGCCGCGCGGCGATGGCTCGCGGCCAGGAGTTCATCGGGTAACAGAGCGTCCTCGACCGACAACGCACCCAGCGAGCGCGGGGCGTTCGCGTCAGTCGTCATAACCGCCCGCCGTCGCGCAGGTCGCGGAGGGGGCGCCCGTGAAGGACTGGTCCGAGGAACTCCCCGTGCACGTGGAGGTGGGGGCGGACGTGGGCTCGGTGGTCGTGGTCTCGTTGGTGGACGTCTCGGTGCTCGACGTGGTGGGCGAGCTCGACGCGTCACCACCGGACGACTCCGTACCGGTGGTCTCTCGAGGCGCTGACTCGCGCACCGTCACCGTGGTCGCCGACGGCGTCGCGCCCGCGAGTGTCGGAGCGGGACTCGAGAATCGCTCCCGACTCAGCGTTGCTTCGTAGGCGACTTCGTGCTCGAGGTGGCTGAGCTCACTCTGGGCGCTGGTGATCTCACCGCCGAGTTGTTGGGCCTCCCGGGTGAGGCCACCGATCGCGGGCGTGACCACGTCACGCGGCGCCGCGACCGTCGCCGGACGGTGCAGGTCACTGGCCCCGGAACTGGCCACCGGTGAATTCACGAGAGCGACGCCGGCGCCTACGGCGGCGCTGAGCACCACCGCGACGCTCACCCAACGAAATCGTCCACGCATGAGAGACCTCCCTTAATCGTTCGTGAGAGCGGGCGTCACCACCGTGGCCATCGCCCGCGTCGTTCGTGTCCTCACGTCGAACAGTCTCGGGGTCGTTCGTTGCGCGCACGTGAGGCGCACGTGAGAGATTTCTCATCTGGCGCACCGACGCCGCGGCGAGCGCTGACGCGACCGCACCCGTCACCCTCGAGGGGCGCGACCCCCGTCCTACACTGCAGTCATGCTCAACCGGTGGACGCGCCTGGTCCTGCGCCACCGCGGCGTGGTCCTCATCGCGTGGCTGGCCCTCGCGGTGCTCGGTCTGGCCACCAGCGGCGCCCTCGAGTCCCGACTGTCGACCTCACTCGCCGTGCCCGGTTCGCCGTCGCAGCAGGCCAACGCCATCTTGGCGGCCCACTTCGGCGAGAACGTGGAAGGTTCCTTCACGGTCGTGGTACCCGACGGGCACGCCCGAGCGGGCCGCGTCGAAGAACTCGTCGCCCGGGCCGTGCGCGTCATCCCCACCGGCCGGGTTCTGCAGTCGCGGGTGATCGGTGGCGTCACCTACGTCGAGGCGGATTCGCGCTGGGACCTCACCCGGGCGGCGGCGTGGACGCCGTCTTTACGGCGCGCCCTGGCCGCACGGGGTCTCGCGGGCGCGATGGTCACCGGTCCCGCGGCCCTGCAGTACGACGTCACCCCCGTCCTACGCGGCGACCTGCGCCGGGGCGAGGCGCTGGCCCTCGCCCTCGCGGCCCTGATCCTCGTCGCGACCCTGGGTCTGTGCGGCGCCGTGCTCGTCCCCTTCGTCGTGGCCCTCGCCACCATCGCCACGTCACTCGCGCTCGTCTACCTCCTCTCGCACGTCGTGGCGATGGTGCTCTACGTCCCCAACGTGCTCGAGCTCATCGGCCTCGGGCTCGCCATTGACTACTCCCTGCTCATCGTGCACCGCTACCGTGCCGAGATGCGCGCGGGCGCCTCGACCACCGAGGCCGTCGTGACGACCATGGAGCGCGCCGGGCGTACCGTGGTGATCTCGGGGATGGCGGTCGGCGTGGGACTGGCGACCCTGCTGCTCGAACCCGTCGCGTTCCTGCGCTCGCTCGGCGCGGCCGGCGTGGTGGTCCCCCTCGTCTCGGTGGGGGCCGCGCTGACGCTGCAACCCGTGCTGCTGTCGTGGCTGGGCGCGCGCGGACTGCGCAGCGTCGGACCGCGTGGGGTGATGGGCGAGCGCGACCGACTCCGGGTGGGCTGGACGGCCAGCACACGCGCGGTGCTGCGCGCGCCGCGGCGATTCGCACTCGCGGCCCTCGTCGTCGTCGCCCTGTGCGCGACCAGCCTGTGGTGGCTGCAACTGACCCCGGGTTCCCTCGATACGATTCCCCCCACGCTGGCGTCGGCGCGGGCCAACGCGTTCATCCAGCGCCACGTGGGAATCGGCGTCATCACCCCCCTGCAGGTCGTGGTGATCGCCCCGGTCGGCGAGACCTGGCGCAGCCGCGCGCTCCAGGGGATTCAGACCCGACTGGCCACGGTCATCTTGAGCGAACCGGCCGTGTCGGACGTCGCCATCGGCATCAGGGCCCCCTACGTCGACGCCTCGGGCCGCTACACCCAGATCTTCGTGGTGGCCAGTCCCCCCTTCGGCGCCGCGGCGAGCCAGCGGCTCGTGGCGCATATCCGCGACGTCGACGTCGCCGCGGCCGCGTTGCCGCCGGGCTTTCGCGTCCTCGTGGGGGGCGCCGCGGCCCAGGGAGTCGACTTCCTCACGCGCGCCTACGGGGCGTTCGCCTGGCTCGTCGCCCTCGCCCTGGCCCTGGCGCTCCTCATCGTGTGGCGCGCGTTCGACTCGCTCGCCCTCGCCGTCGCCTCGATCGTGTTCGACCTACTCAGCGTCGCCGCCGGCTACGGACTGATGGTGGCGGTCTTTCGTTTCGGGTTCGCCGCGGACGTCCTGGGGACCTACCGCACCGCTCAGATCGAGGGGTGGGTACCGATCTTCATCTTCGCGGTCCTCTTCGGCCTCTCCATGGACTACGAGGTCTTCATCGTGCGCCGCGTCCGCGAAGCGCGACTCGCGGGCCAGTCGCACCACGACGCCATCGTCGCCGGCCTCGCCGACACCGGAGGCGTGGTCAGCGCCGCGGCGGTGGTGATGATCGCCGCGCTCAGCGGCCTGGTCGCGGGCCACGTCGCGGGCCTCCAGGAACTCGGCGTGGGTCTGGCCGGCGGGGTCCTCGTCGACGCCACCCTGGTGCGCGGACTCATCGTGCCCGCGACCCTCGCGCTGTGGGGCCCGGGGCGCCCCCGCACGGGCGACCCCGCGTCACCACGGCGATGACGAGGGGTCGCCCCAGCGCGCGTCCTACTTGATCACGCGGATCGAGAAGCGGATCGCTGGCACGTGGTACCCCAGGGCCAGACCCGGGTAGTCGCGCGCGTACGACAGCACCGGGACCATCCCGTAGGGCGTGTTGGCGAAGGACGGCGAGAGCGAATACAGCATCGGGTAGAGGTCGATGAGGTGCGTGCCCACTCCCCCGGTGGCGTAGAGGTGGATCACCATGTAGCCGTTGGAGTTGAAGCCACAGCCGTAGCCCATGTAACTGTTGTCGTAGTCCACGCCCAGCACGTTGTCGAGTTGGGTCCAGCCCACGCCCTTGATGCTGATGGTGAACTCTTGACCCTCGTGGAAGGTATTGGTCCCCACGCCGGCCTGGCCGGTCGCCAGGGCGGCCACCGTGTCGTTAGCCGTCGCCAAGCCCGGTGTGAAACCCTTGACCGTGGCGTTGGCCACGGGCACGATGCTCTCCTTGACGTAGAACGAGACCTGCGCTTCGATGCTGGTCCCGTTGAGGACCTGGACCACGTGCCAGCCACCGAGTCCGTCGGGGACGGTGAACGAGGCGTGCAGGGTGCCGTTGACGACGGTGGCGCTGCCCAGGGGAACCGTGTTGAAGGCCCAGCAGGTGCTGTAGCAGTTCACCCGACTACCCACGAACGAGGACCACCCCAGTCACACATAAAACAACAACGACAGAGTGTTGACTCGGAGGTTTACCGGGGAGTTCACCGGACCCTGCGTGCTCGACAACGTCGCCACGGCCCGTGACGC
>JAKCEC010000144.1 GCA_021841725.1 Actinomycetes bacterium
CACGGCGGCCGCGCGGTGTTGACGCAGCGTTCGCCAGCCCACCCGGGGTGCGAAGGGTTCGTGAAAGTGCACGACCTGAGGATCGAAGAGAGCGATCCGCGCCGTCGCCTCGCGCGCGGCGCCCGGCGAGAGCGTCAGCGGCGCGCGCGACCCGTTGGCGGGCACCCGCACGAGCCGACCGAGGCGCTCGACGCGCGCGGGGGTGTCGTAGCGGGAGCGGTCCCGTTCGTCGGGGGCCACGATCTGTACGAGGACGCCCCGGCGCGCCAGCTCCCGACTCATCGACAGGACCTGCTCTTGGACGCCGCCGTACACGCTCAGCGCGTAGGGCGACACCAGGCTCACCCGGCTGATTTCGCGCGCCCCGGTCACGGGGCGAAGCGTTCTTCGAGCACGTGCCACTGTTCAGGGGCGCGACGGATGAGGCCCTCGAGTTCGTGCGCGATGGCCTGGGTGACGCGGGTCACGTCGTCGCGCAGTCGTCCCTCACGTCCCGAGGCGAGCGGTGGCGTCACCACGGCGAAGTGGTCACGACCCGGCCCGGTGTAACACGCCGCGCACAAGAGGGTGGCTCCGGTGCGTAGCGCCAGGGTCGCCGGTCCGCCCGGCAATGTCACCGCGGCGCCGAAGAAGTCGACGCTCACCCCGCCGCCGGAAATGTCGCGGTCACACAACAGACCGACGACCCCGCCGTCTTTGAGTACCCGCAGCAACGTGGCGCTGGCCTCGCGATTCAGGGCCTCGATGTGGATGCCAATCGACTCGCGTTTGGCCCTGAACCACTCGAAGAGCTCGGGGGGCTCCAATTCCTCGGCGATGGCCGTCATGGGCATCCCGAGTGAGGAGATGAAGGAGCCCCCCCACTCCCACGACCCCACGTGGGGCAACGCGATGACCACACCCGCACCGCGGGCGAACGCCGCCTCGAGGTGCTCGAGACCCTCGGTGATGCGAAAGCGCGACGTGATCGTCGCGGGGTCGAGGGCGGGCAGCTTGCCCCCCTCCGCCCAGTACTGGGCGTAGTTGGCGAAACCGCGCGCGACGAATCGCTCGAGGACGGCGGGATCAACCGGTCGCCCCGGCGCGTCGAGCACGCGCGCCAGGTTGGTGGACAGGTGGGCGCGCGCGCGCGACCTCATCCCCACCGCGGTCCCCACCCGTCGGGCCAGCGCCACGTCGACCCGTTCGGGCAACCACTCGAGGAGACGGCCGGCGAACATGTAGAGCGCGGCCGTGGTGCGGGGCTTCACGGCTCAGTGGCGAGAGGAACGGCTGAGTCGGCGCGCCCGACGCACGTGCGCGCGCGGGGCGCGTTCGATGACCGTGCGCGGCGCGGGCCGCGCCGCGATGCGCCAGACTCGCCAGAACCTACCGAAGGACGTCGCCGTGGTCAGGGCCAACATGATCCAGAGGACCGGGACGAAGATGACCGGCGACAGGAGTGCCACGCCCAGGAGGACCAGCCGCTCCGCGCGCTCCATCAGCCCCCCCTTGGCCGCCAGGCCCAAGCTCTCGGCCTTGGATCGTTGGTAGGAGATAAGGAAGAACGTAGTGAGGAGCGCGAACGGCAAGAGACCCGTCTCGCCCGGATGGCGACGCTCGAGATAGAACAACACGCCCCCGAGCAAGACGGCGTCGGCGACGCGGTCGACCACCGAGTCGAAGAAGCTCCCGCGTTGGCTCGCGCGCTGGCTGGCCTTGGCGACCGCGCCATCGAGCAGGTCGTGCGCGCCCGTCAGCATCAGCAGGAGAATGGCGACCGCGAAGTAGCCCTGCGCAATGCACCACGCCGTCAACGCGGCGAAGACCAGACCCGACGCGGTCAAGACGTCAGCGGAGAAGCCGGCGCGTACCAGTGCTCGACCCACCGGTGCGGTGACGGCGTCTACTGATTGGCGGAATCTTCCGTCGAACATCGTCCTCCCACGTCCACGCCGCAGTCTACCGGGGCGCTTTTGCCCGTACTAGTGAGCGAAGTGAACACTGACCTTTCGCCAGGTCGACGCCAGGGATTCGGGCAGAACGCGGGTCTCGGCGATGGTACTCATGAAATTGGTGTCGCCATTCCAGCGAGGAAGCGCGTGGGCGTGCAGGTGCTTGGGTATTCCCGCGCCGGCCGCTTGCCCCAAATTCATGCCAATATTCATGCCGTCACTGGCGTAGGCGTCGTCGAGGGCGCGCGCCGTTCGCCGCAGGGCCAGCGTGAAACTCGCGTACTCGCCGTCGCTCAACTCACCCAACGTCGCCACGTGACGCCGTGGCAGGACCAGGAGGTGACCCGACCCGTACGGGAAGGCGTTGAGGGTCACGTAGCTCGAGTCATCTCGCCACAACACCCCCGAGTCCAGGGACGGCTCGAGCGCGGCGAGGTCGCAGAAGACGCACCCTCCCTCGTCGCGGGCGTGCGACGCCGCCTCGGGGCTCGAGACGTAGGCCTCGCGCCACGACGCCGCGAATCGATCAAGTGGCACGGGTGAGCTCCGGCGAGCCGTGATCGGCGATCTCGCGCTCCAGGCGGTGGGCGAACTCTTCGAGACCGACCCCGCGCTCGGGGTCGTTCGCCCCGCGGGCGTTCACGCCCAGCGTGCGCGCGGTCACGTCCTCGTCGCCGACGACGAGGACGTAGGGAACCTTCGCCATCTTCGCTCGACGAATCCGCGCGCCCAGGGGTTCGTTCGCCTCTTCGACGCTCGCGCGCGCGCCGACGCCGCGCAGCGTCGCCGCCACCTCGTGGGCGTAGGCGTCGTGGTCGTCGCGCACCCCGAGCACGACGACCTGCTCCGGGCACATCCAGGTCGGCATGTTGCCGGCGTAGTGCTCGATGAGGATCGCCATGAAGCGTTCGACGGTCCCGAAGAGGGCCCGGTGGATCATGATGGGGCGGTGACGGGCGTTGTCGGGCGCGACGTACGCCGCCTCGAAGCGCTGGGGGGTTTGAAAGTCCAACTGGATGGTGGAGAGTTGGTGGGTCCGACCGATTGCGTCACGGGCCTGCACCGAGATCTTGGGGCCGTAGAACGCTCCGCCGCCCTCGTCGAGCACCAGGTCGAGACCGGCGCCTCGGGCGACGCTCGCGAGGGTGGCCTCCGCCTCGCTCCACTCCTCGTCGGAGCCAACGGCCTTGCCCTCGGGACGAGTCGACAACTCGAGGTAGAAGTCATTGAGTCCGAAGTCACGCAGGAGTCCCAACACGAAGGTCAGCAGGTCACTGAGCTCCTGGGCCATCTGTTCGCGGGTGCAGAAGATATGCGCGTCGTCCTGGGTCATCCCGCGCACGCGAGTCAGACCGTGGACCGCGCCCGACTTCTCGTAGCGGTACACCGTCCCGAATTCGAACATCCGTAGCGGCAACTCGCGGTAGGACCGCTGGCGGGATTTGTAAATGAGCACGTGGAACGGACAATTCATGGGCTTGAGGTAGTAACGCTGACCGTCGCCAAGCTCCATCGGGGGGTACATCCCGTCGGCGAACCACTCCAGGTGACCCGACGTCTCAAACAGCTCGGCTTTCGTGATGTGCGGCGAGTTGACGAATTCGTACCCACCCGCCACGTGGCGGGCCCTCGAATACTCCTCCATCACGCGTCGCATCGTCCCACCCTTGGGGTGGAAGACCGCGAGACCGGGCCCCAGTTCGCTCGGGAACGAGAACAGGTCCATCTCAGCGCCGAGTCGACGGTGATCACGCTTCTCGGCCTCGTCGAGTTGATGGAGGTGCGCCGCCAGCGCCTCCTTCGTCTCCCACGCCGTGCCGTAGATTCGTTGCAACTGCGGGCGCTTCTCGTCGCCGCGCCAGTAGGCCCCCGCGACCCGCATGAGTTTGAAGTGGCCGAGTCGCCGGGTGGACGGGACGTGGGGCCCGCGACAGAGGTCTTGGAACTCCGGCGTGTTGGAGTACGTCGAGACGATCGACGCGCCGACCTCGTGGCGGTCCTCCGGGGTCGCGCCGGTGCGAACGGCGGTGATGATCTCGACCTTGAAGGGTTGATCCTTGAAGAGTTCGAGACCCTCGTCGAAGGAATACTCGGCGCGCAGGAAGGGTTGGTCCTCGGCCACGATGGCGCGCATCGCGTCGTCAATCCGCGACAGGTCGTCGTCGCTGAAGCGCGCGCCGTGGGGTAACTCGAAGTCGTAGTAGAAGCCG